>JBJKSY010000106.1:0-15561 GCA_046703645.1 Cyclobacteriaceae bacterium | reverse complement strand
TTCTGGCCTTAAACAAAAAAGCATGTTCACCATCGAATGTGCTTAACCTGAGAGAGTCACCGGAAACATCGCCGGCAAGGTACCGGTAATCACCGGAAGTCAACAGGAAAGTTCCTGTCAACTGGTTTTCTTCCTGGTTGAATACGCCTACAGCCTTTGTTGTATCGGTCGCGTTGGAAAATACCGTATTCCATTTCCCCGAAATATTGAAGGCCGTCATTTCAGGATGATCGGAAAACCGGTAGGTCCTGCCGATCTCCGCAGTAAACGGTAATTTATAATCGGGAAGGTAATTCTTGATCCAATAACCGATTAGCCTTCCATCCGTAAGTTTGCAGACGATCTTGGTATCAAAGATATGCATGGGGAACACAAGAGAATCATTTTCATGCCTGATGATTCCCCCGCTAAGACGCTCCTTTCCATTCACGAGATAAATTACCTGGTTGTTGGCAGAATCATTAAGGATTTCAAATCGCATCGGGATCTGCTGACCCTGTGTGCTTAAGACCCCCCGCCAGTTTCCAAGTAATTCAGCGCTTTGTCCTTCCATGCGGGAATGGCATGACTGAAAAAAAATAATTGCAATTAAAGTGATCAGACCCGATACTTTCATGATAGTTGTATTTGATATCAACTAAAATAATCTTAATACCATTGTATAACCAATGCAAAGCAGTTCAGTTTAAAAAAATCCTGAATAAATCATTAGTACGGTAAGGCCTGGCATATGGATCTTTCTTTTCGAGGTGATTGTCCGGCTTATTCATTCGGTCCGTTCAATAGAATACAGCAGGCGATCATATTTAAGACTTTTAACAATGTACCGGTATGGTTCATCCTTATTCGATTCATCGACACGAAGGATCATGCGTTCATTCCCCACCCTCCACTGAATATCATAGTTATCAAGATGACCATTAAGGTACCACCGCTTATTATTTTTAAAAAATACCGTTTCACTCTCCATGATACTGCGATTGTATTCATTGAATCCCCTTATGGAAAACTGGTGGTAATTATTGATAAGTTCGAAAGCGATATTCCTTTCAAGTGCATATTCGGTTTTGTACAATTGTCCGTCCAGGAAAAACAATGTCATGGATTTTATTTTCTGACCGTATATCTTATTCGGGGGATCCTTGATGATATAATAAGAGGCACGGTTACCGTAAAATTTCCCGAAAAGGTATTCATCAAGATTATAATCCACGGTGGTATCCCGGCGATCCACCCGGATGGAGTACATATTTACATACCGCTGACTATCGGAATTATTTACAGAATCTTTCAGTACCAGGTGTTTCCGGATCATGGGACTGTGCCTTAGATTGCAGGAGGCTAATAGCAATGGTACAAGCAACAGAAAGACAAGCTGCGGTTTCCTGAAATAATTATTATTAAGCTCTTTTAACATTCATCCTACATCCTTTCACAATAATAAAGTTTTCATACATAAGAAGCTGGAAATAAGGAGCATTAAACTCAAGGCAATGTCCCTGCGTTACTTATAAATCAGGCTTTCATGGAATTATATTGACTTTAGGATTCAAGGAAGCTGAATGCCGATTCTGTTAAATTATTGCATTGGACTTTCATATTATCCGTGAGAAAAAATGAAACCGGAAAATGTATTATATAAATTTACCTCGAAATTAAATTTCATTGTTATTAACGGCCAGAACATGACCCGGACAAACTTTCTGATCAAATGAATACCTTGTTTCCGCTAAATCCTGTCGAACATATTTTTACCGGTATAGGTTCCTATCCCATTGATTTCATTTTCTATTATAAGGGTCATCTTGATGAAAATCGGCTGAAGGAAAGTTTTCAGGAATTAATTCGGTATTTCCCGGTTGTAAACAGCCGGCTTGAAAAAATATCCGAATCCTCCCTAGGGCTCAGGATATGCGAAAACGGATACGAATTCGAAACCCGTGATTCAGATGCGGATTTTCAGGATCAGGATTCACGATCTTCTTTTATCAGCTCGGTGGAAACCTTTGAGAACAACCCGCTTGTGAAAATCCGGCTGACTTATTTACCTAAGGGAACTGTTCTCGGTGTCAGCATCTCCCATGCCATATCAGACGGGTTCGGTTATTTTCACTTCCTGGCAAGCTGGGCAAAATTATTCCATCGTCTTTCTGTCTTTCATCCGGGCCTGGACCGGCAAAACATGGTATTCCCTGCAATAGACAACACGGAAGAAATAAACGAAGAAAAGATTTATAACGATTGCGGGCTCTACCTTGGTGAAAAAAGAGAGACCTATAACCGGGAACAGCAAACCTGGGATGTGAAAAGGTATAGCGGGGAAGAATTGCATTCCCTTATCAGCCAAATCCAGGGAACATGTACAACTAGACTTTCTGTAAATGATATTTTATCCGCTCTTCTCTGGAAAGAATATTTAGCAAAATGGAATATTTCCGGCGAGGAAACCATATCATATTTCACCTGTCCCGTGGATTTTCGGCGTATCTTGCCCGGGTTCCCGAAGACCTATTTCGGCGATGCACTTTGTTTTGCCTCTGCCAAACTGCCTTATGATCGGCTTCTTTCATCATCGAATGGGGATCTTGCCCTCCTGATCAGGGAATCGGTCGCCTCCGTTCAACCCGGATACATTATGAGATCCATAGCTACCCTTGAAAAGATCAGGGAACAACACGGGACCGGCATAATGGAAAATATTCATGTCGCCCATCCGGATTCGGGAATGCTGGTCACAAACCTGTCGAGATTGCCTGTGAATGAAATTCAGTTTAATTGCGGTGCACCGATAAGCTTTGATATACTGACGACCGCCCCGAGGGGAGCCGTCATTTTACCTCACAGGGACGGCATTGAGATAAGGGTTTGTCAACCCTTAAAATAGCCGAAAAAAACCCTGGTCATCCTGTAATTTCATCAAATATCAATGACAGGATAGATACCGCCTTACCACGACCCATACAAGGGTCGATATGATCATTAAATAGCCCCGTTTATTTTTCACTTTTTTTATAATGGATTTCACTTATCCAATAAATTTTCATGGATAAAATATAAAAAATCCAATTTTTTATAAAATATATACAAATAATTGTGGGGTAAATAATACAAAATGCCTTAAAAATTATAGGATTTTAAAAAAAAGTGATATTTTGTGGAGGAAAGTGGAGGAAAGTGGTTGAATTTGCTGTTTTCCTTTCTACTTTTGTAACGGTTGAATAAGCATTGATTGACATGACATTCTTTACCAGTGAGTATGAATGCAAACTTGATTCGAAAGGCCGGTTGATATTGCCTTCCCGCATTAAGGCAAACCTCCCTTCGGATAAAGGAAATGAGCTCGTGGTCGGATTGGGCTTCGATCAATGTCTTGTTGTATACCCTCTTGCCGAATTCAGGAAGATATATTCCAGGATCGCAGGATTAAGTGATTTTAACCCGGAATACAGGAAGCTGCAGAGAAATTTTTTCAGGGGAAATACGGTAGTGGAGCTTGATGGAAATGGCCGTTTCCTTATTCCCAGGAATATGCTTCAATATGCCGGGTTGGAAAAAGAAGTGATTGTGATCGGCATGGGGAATAAGGTGGAAATCTGGAACCCGGAGAAATACCGGGTGCAATTGTATCACGACCAGGCAGAATTCTCTGATAATGTTCAGAAATACCTGGACAGCAGTGATTCCTGATGACCTACCATATACCTATTCTTATCGATGCATGTATTGAAGGATTGAATATCAGGGAAGGGGGTACCTATGTAGACCTCACTTTTGGAGGGGGAGGACATACAAAGGCGATCCTCGGGAAATTGAAAAAAGGTTGTGTACTGGCGATAGACCAGGATGAAGATGCCGGTATTGAGGCGGAAAATATTGATAATGAGAGTTTTACATTTATTCCCGGCAACTTCAGATTTTTAAAGATGTATCTCAAAATGATGAATATATCAAGTGTGGAGGGTATCATCGCCGACCTTGGTATTTCATCGCACCAGATTGATGTAAGTGAAAGAGGATTTTCAACAAGGGGTAACGGGGCATTGGACATGAGGATGGACCGGACGACTGGTCTTACAGCCGAAAAAGTGGTAAACACATATAATGAGAAGGATTTGGCGAGAGTTTTTTATCAATATGGTGAAATTAAAAATGCAAAATCACTTGCATCCGCCATTGTATCTTCAAGAATCAACAAGCCTTTAAAAACCAATGCCGACTTATTAGCCGTTGCCGGAAAATTTGCCCCGCCAAGAAAAGAATTCAAATATTTCGCCAGGGTTTACCAGTCATTGCGTATTGAAGTCAATGATGAAATGGGAGCCCTGGCTGAACTCCTTAGCCAGTTTCCTGATATTGTTGCCGGAGGAGGTCGCATTGCCGTGATCTCGTATCATTCTCTTGAAGACCGGATGGTAAAAAACCTCATTCAATTCGGGAATATAGAAGGAAAACTGGAAAAAGATATTTACGGGAATTCCAGTAAGCCTTTTATCCCTGTAAATAAAAAACCTATTGTGCCGGCCCCGGATGAAATTCTGAAAAATTCCAGGGCCCGGAGCGCAAAATTGAGAATTGCAGAAAGGATTTGATATGGCAACTAACTCGTACAAAGTAAATAATACAAGTGCTTCGCAGGGTAGCCTGTTTTCATGGTTGCAGCATAAATTAAGTCTTGAAGGCTTGTTTGACGATGGGATTCCTGCCAAATACATACCTAAAATATTGTTTGTTACTTTTCTCCTTGTCCTTTATATCGGTAATAACCATTATGCTGAAAAGACCGCCAGGAAAATCGAAAAGCTGGAAGCACAGGTAGAAGAGCTGAGGGCCAGTTACACTTCATTGAAATCGGATTACATGTATGCCAGCCAGCAATCGGAAGTAGCAAAAAAAGTAAAAAAGCTGGGGCTTGAAGAAAACGAGGTCCCGCCTTATAAAATCATTGTAGACAAGAGTGAATATTAGGAAATCCATATTACTCCGCGTCAGGATCGCTTTCCTGGCTTTCACCATCTTCGGAATGGCGGTGATTGGCAGGATAGTCTACCTGCAATTCTTCCAGGGTGAAAAATGGAAACAACTGGCAGAAAAAATCGGTCTCCAATACAGGAAAGTGGACGCAACCCGCGGGAACATTTATTCGGATAACGGAAGTCTTCTGATCACTTCGCTTCCATTTTACCAACTGGCATTTGATCCCACCATACCCGATCAGTCCTTATTCCATGATCAGATAGATTCACTAAGCCAGTGTCTGGCAGGATTTTTTAAGGATGAACCTGCCAGGGATTATAAAAAATTGATCGTAGATGCCCGGAAGGAAGGGAAAGAATATATCATCCTGAACCGCAATGAGATCAAATACCAGGATAAAAAATTAATGGAGAACTGGCCGTTGTTCAGGTATGGCCGAATGCATGGAGGAGTGATTTTTGAAAAAATCGATAAGCGTTTCTACCCGTTTTCCGACCTGGGATACAGGACCATCGGTTACGTCAATGAATCCCACCAGGGTGCAGGACTGGAATACAGTTTTAATTCTTACCTGGCAGGTAAGGACGGTGCAGCCCTCTTTCAGAAAGTTGCCGGGGGGAGATGGCGCCCCGTTTATGATGGTTCGGAGATCAAACCTGAAGACGGTTATGATATACAAACAACTATTGATGTCAACCTGCAGGATGTGGCCCAGTCGGCATTGACCCATGCGCTTCAGGAGCACGAAGCGGATTACGGATGCGCGATCGTAATGGAGGTCAAAACCGGATATATAAAGGCAATAACGAACCTGAGTGAAACCGGTAAAGGCCAGTATGCCGAAATATATAATTATGCCGTTGGCAACCAGGGGCTTACAGAACCAGGATCTACTTTTAAACTGGCCTCCGTCATCACCTTGCTTGAAAACACGGATGTGAAGATTACGGACACAGTGGACACCGGAGACGGGAAATACCAATACTTCGACAGAACAATGACCGACCATAAACCGGGCGGATTCGGGAAAATCACGATGAAAGAAGCTTTTACCAAATCTTCGAACATAGGGATTTCAAAGCTGGTATATGCCCATTTTGGACAGGATCCGGAAAAATTCATAAAGTTCCTTAAAAAGATGGGACTGGGAAGCCCGGTAGGATTCCAGATGAAGGGTGAAGGAATACCTTATATAAAGGATACCAGCGACCGGACCTGGAGCAAAGTCAGCCTTCCCTGGATGTCGATCGGTTACGAGCTTACCATGACACCCATGCACACCCTGACTTTTTATAATGCGGTTGCCAATGACGGCGTTATGGTACAACCATTGATCGTCAAAGCCATTCTTGACCACGGCAAGATCATCAAGGAATTCGAACCTAATGTGTTAAACAGCAGGATCTGTTCCAGGAAGACTTTAAAGGAGGTCAGGTACCTGCTCCGGAGTGTGGTCACCGAAGGCACGGCATCAAATATCAGGGATAGTTATTATCCGATTGCCGGAAAGACCGGTACCGCCCAGAAACTGGTAAACGGTCATTATACCAAGCATTATTACACATCCTTTGTCGGCTATTTCCCGGCAGATGATCCCAAATACAGTTGCATAGTAGTAATTGACAATCCCAAAGGATGGGAGCAATACGGTTCCGATGTGGCAGCCCCGGTATTCAAAGAAATAGCCGATAAAATATATGCCCAGGATCTGAGCATGCACCCTCCCATGAAAACCGATGTAGTTGCCGATGAATCTATTTTCCCTGTAATCAGGGCAGGCAACAAAAAGGACCTTACCCTCATCTGCAACACACTCGGAATTTCAAACCATGATATGACGGAAGACGACTGGGTGAAAACAATGACGATACCCAACGGGATAGACTGGATGGGGAATATTTACAAACCCGGACTTGTCCCGAATGTTGTGGGAATGACCCTTAAGGATGCTATATACCTGCTTGAAAATGAAGGGATCAATGTAAGTTATTCCGGCATGGGAAGGGTGACTTCCCAGTCGATCCGGGCAGGAATAAAATCGGTAAAAGGATCAAACATTCATCTGGATCTGAATTAATGGCCGTATTAAGCGAAATATTGACTTCGATTGATACCCTGGAAGTAAACGGTTCCACCGACAGGAACATTACAGGTGTTTATTTTGATTCCCGGCAGGTGACAGAAGGATCCGCATTTGTTGCAGTTCCCGGTACTTCCGTAGATGGCCATGATTTCATCGAACCGGCACTTGACAGGGGTGCTGTTGTCATAATATATGAAAACCCTCCCGGTGAAATGAAGTCCGGTATTACCTGGATCCGTGTAAAGAACAGTGCCCAGGCTCTCGGAAAGCTGGCCTCAGGATTTTACGGTCGTCCTTCAGAAAGCTTGAAAATTGTTGCCATCACCGGTACCAATGGGAAAACCACTACAGTTACCCTTCTTTACCATCTTTTCAGGAAGATGGGATACAGGGCCGGGATGTTCTCCACCATACAGAATATGATCAATGACCAGGTGATCTCGGCTACCCATACGACTCCGGATGCCGTGCAATTGAACCGGCTGATGGCGGAAATGGTAAAGCAGGACTGTAAATATTGCTTTATGGAAGCCAGCTCCCATGCACTGGAACAATACAGGCTTTCAGGAATAAAGATCGATCTTGGAATATTTACAAATATTACCCATGATCATCTCGATTATCACAAAACATTTGACGCATACCTGGCAGCGAAAAAGAAATTATTCGACAGTCTCGGAAGAAAAGCTTTTGCCCTCGTGAATGCCGACGACAAAAGAAGTTCTGTCATGGTTCAGAATTCACATGCAACAATAAAAACCTTCGGATTGAAAAATCCGGCTGATTTCAAATCCAGGATCATTTCCAATACTTTCCTTGGACTTGAGCTGATGCTGGGAAATAAGACCGGCTGGTTCCAACTGGTAGGGGAATTTAATGCCTATAACCTGACAGCCGTTTATGCTGCAGCCCTCCTTCTTGGTGAAGAGGAAGAAAAGGTTCTCCTTACCCTGACCGGGCTGGGAAGGGTGCCCGGACGTTTTGAAGTGATTCGTCCTTCTTCCGGGGTGAATGCGATCGTCGATTATGCCCACACACCCGATGCCCTCGAAAATGTGCTCAGCACTATACGTGAACTGCGAACAAATAAAGAAAAGCTTATTACGGTTGTGGGCTGTGGTGGAAACAGGGACAGGGAAAAGAGACCGGAAATGGCGGCCATCGCCTGCCGGTTCAGCGATAAAGTAATACTGACTTCCGATAATCCGAGAAATGAAGATGCCGGAACCATAATTGAAGAAATGGAAAAAGGCATTTTACCGGAGGATATTAAAAAGACATTGAAAATCACAGACAGGCGTGAGGCCATTAAAACAGCCTGCACGCTGGTATCGAAAAATGACATCATTCTGCTTGCAGGAAAAGGCCATGAAACATACCAGGAAATCAAAGGGGTAAAATACGATTTTGACGACAGGAAGGTCCTGGCTGAAATGATAGACATGTTGATTAAAAACTGATGTATGCTGTATTATCTGTTCAGTTACCTGGATCATAAATTTAACCTGATAGGAGCCGGAGTATTCCAGTACATTTCGTTTCGTGCGGGTATGGCAGCGCTATTCTCTTTGATCATTACCATAACCTATGGCAAGAAGCTGATCGGAATGTTGAAAAGAAAACAGGTCGGTGAAGATATCCGGGAACTGGGTCTTGAGGGTCAGATGGAAAAGAAAGGTACTCCGACCATGGGCGGGATCATCATTATACTTGCCATCGTAATCCCTACCCTTCTCTTTGCAAAACTTCAGAATATATACATTATCCTGCTGGTTCTTACCACAGTCTGGCTGGGATTTATCGGATTCATGGATGATTATATCAAGGTATTTAAAAAGAACAAAGAAGGCCTGCGCGGAAAGTTCAAGATCTTCGGTCAGGTTTCGCTGGGGCTGATAATCGGTCTTACTTTGTATTTCAACCAGGATGTAGTTGTAAGGGAATTCAAAAAACCCCTGGAGAGGAACATAACAGAAGAAATTCAGGCCCCTGCATATCAAGATGTTAAATCCACAACCACCACGATACCCTTCGTAAAAAACAATGAATTCGATTATAACCTTCCCTTCCTCCCGAAAGGATTGACCTGGGTTTTTTACGTGCTCGTGGTAGTAATTGTCGTAACGGGAGTTTCCAACGGCGCGAATATTACAGATGGCATCGATGGTCTGGCCGCAGGATCTTCCGCAATCATCGGGCTGACCCTGGCCATTCTGGCCTACCTCTCAGGTAATATGATATTTTCAAATTATCTCAACATCATGTACCTGCCCAATACCGGCGAAATAGTAATTTTCTGTACGGCTTTTGTAGGCGCCTGTATCGGTTTCCTCTGGTATAATGCCTTCCCTGCCCAGGTCTTTATGGGCGACACGGGCAGTCTCACCCTGGGTGGCATTATTGCCGTGCTGGCCCTGGCAATACGCAAAGAACTGCTGATTCCTGTATTATGCGGGATATTCATGATAGAAGATCTTTCTGTGATCTTTCAGGTTTCCTGGTTTAAATATACCCGGAAGAAATATGGTGAAGGGCGCAGGATATTCAGGATGGCTCCTCTTCACCATCATTACCAGAAAATGGGCATGCATGAATCCAAAATCGTGACCCGTTTCTGGATCGTTGGAATATTACTGGCCATAATAACATTAGCAACGCTGAAATTACGATGAATCCGCTGTTTGATCGAAGAATTGCTATTCTCGGCGCCGGAGAAAGCGGCCTGGGTGCAGCGTTATTGGCGAAAGCCAAAGGCCTGGTCCCGTTTGTATCCGATAATGGCAAGATCAGGCCCGAGTTGAAAAATCAGCTTCTTTCAAAAGGCATTGCTGTGGAAGAAGGACAGCATACGGAATCCATGATCCTATCCGCTGATGAAGTGATCGTGAGCCCGGGGATACCGGATAATGCACCCATCATGCTGAAACTTAAAGAGAAAGATATTCCTGTAATATCGGAAATTGAATTTGCTTCACGGTACACCGATGCAAGGATCATCGCCATCACCGGAACAAACGGTAAAACCACTACAACTTATCTTATATACCATCTTATGCGTGAGGCCGGATTGAAAGTCTGCATGGCAGGAAACGTGGGCAACAGTTTTGCCAGGGAGGTGCTGAATAACGGACACAGATATTATGTGCTTGAGATCAGCAGTTTTCAGCTTGATCACATGTATGATTTCAAAGCCGATATTTCGGTGCTGTTGAATATCACTCCTGATCATCTCGACAGGTATGACCATAACATGGATCTTTACACCGCCAGCAAGTTCCGTATTCTTCAAAACCAGGAGGCAGGTGACCGGTTCATTTATTTTAATGATGACCCGGTAATTAAAAACAGCCTGGAACATATGAATGTAATTCCGGCAATGACCCCCGTTTCCCTTCAGGAAAAAGATTCAGTTTCTGCTTACCCGGTAAACGGCCGTTTGCATTTCAAATGCATTTACGAAACCGGTGAACCCCTGGAATTATCCTCAGAGGAACTACCGCTCAAAGGGCCTCATAACCAGATCAACCTGATGTGTGCTATCTATGCAGCTTACTACGCAGGCGTGGAGGTCAGGCAGATCAGGTCCGGTCTTTCCAATTTCGTCAATTTCCCTCACCGTATGGAGAATGTCGGGCTGATCAATGGTGTCACCTGGGTGAATGACTCTAAAGCCACCAATGTTGATTCGACGCGTTATGCCCTCGATAGCTATAATAATCCCATTATCTGGATTGCCGGCGGTATTGATAAAGGCAATAATTACGAATCGATTCAGAACCTGGTACACCGAAAGGTGAAGGCCATAGTCTGCATGGGAAAAGATAATAGTAAAATCATAAGCAGTTTCAGGAATGAGGTTGAACAGATTGTAGATACCGACAACCTGAAAAAAGCTGTTCATGAGGCCCAGAAACTTGCCGATCCGGGCGATGTTGTTCTTTTATCGCCCGCCTGTGCAAGTTTCGACCTTTTCAGGAACTACATAGATCGCGGGGACCAGTTCCGGGAAGCCGTAAAGGAGTTAAACGTTAAATCTGAAAATAAAATATAAAGCCCCATGCTAGTAAGATGGTTACAACGAAATCTTAAGGGTGATCCGATTATCTGGTCGATCGTTTTTATACTTTCCCTGATAAGTATCCTGGCCGTATACAGTGCCACCGGGACACTGGCGTTCAGGCTGGAGGGTGGTAACACCGAATATTATCTTTTCCGACATACCATGATGATTCTCCTGAGCCTGTTCGGAATGTGGATTGCGCATAAGATCGATTACCGTTATTATTCAAAGCTGTCAAGGTTCCTTCTCTGGCTGTCTGTTCCCCTCCTGATCTTTGCATGGAAATTCGGAACAAGCATCAACGATGCATCGCGGTGGATCACCATTCCGATCATCAACCAGATGTTCCAACCGTCCGATCTTGCCAAGCTGGCACTCATCACGAACCTGGCCGCCATGTTATCGAAAAAACAGCAAAGCATCGACGATTTAAGCAACACGCTGGTGCCCATGCTTCTTTGGTGCGGGCTGATCTGCGGGCTTATTGCCATGACTAATTTCTCAACTTCCGTACTTTTACTCATAACCTGCATGCTTGTCCTTTTCCTGGGAAGGGTGCCTGTCAAATACCTGCTCATGCTGGTATTTATCGGTATCCTGGCCGGGGCGGTAGCCTTTTCATTCGGGCAACGGGGGCATACCGTTATTAGCCGCGTCAGGGATTTTCTGGATCCTACTGAAGTACCCTACCAGGCACAGCAATCCTATATTGCCATATCCACGGGCGGAATTGTAGGTAAAGGTCCCGGAAACAGCAGCGAAAAAAACTTCCTCCCTCATCCATATTCCGATTTTATTTATTCAATACTGGTTGAAGAATATGGCCTCACAGGTGGAATTGTAATAGTAATTCTTTACCTGGCCCTGCTTTACCGTGGCATGATGACGGCGGCAAGAAGCGACAGGGCCTTCGGAGGACTTCTGGCTGCGGGGCTAAGTTTCGCGGTGGTTATGCAGGCGATGATCAATATGGGTGTTGCAGTTGGTTTAGGTCCGATCACAGGATTACCCCTGCCGCTCATCAGTATGGGCGGAACATCGCTTCTCTTTACCGGCATATCCATGGGGATCATCCTCAGTGTAAGCCGCGGGGATATTGAAGAAGACTTTGCTAGGGTGAATGAACTAAGAAATGTATCAAAAGCTGCCTGATATTAATGAGCGGTAACCGTACATACAGGATCATATTAAGCGGTGGTGGCACCGGGGGTCATATCTTCCCCGCAATATCAGTCGCAGACAAAGCGATGAAATTGTACCCGGGGTCGGAAATCCTGTTTGTCGGAGCCAAAGGCAAAATGGAAATGGAAAAAGTGCCCCAGGCAGGATATCGCATCGAGGGATTGCCGGTGGCAGGCCTCCAGAGGAAGTTCACATTAAAAAATCTTTCCTTCCCGTTCCGGCTGTTAACCAGCCTATCGAAAGCAAAGTCGATCATCCGTGATTTCAAGCCGGATCTGGTAGCCGGATTCGGGGGATTTGCATCGGGTCCGCTGCTCTGGATAGCGACCGGGAAAAACATTCCCTCGGTGATCCAGGAGCAGAATTCCTTTGCGGGTATCACCAATAAGATCCTTTCAAAGCGTGTAAGAAGAATTTGCGTGGCTTATGACGGCATGGAAAGATATTTCCCGGCTGATAAAATATCAGTCACGGGAAATCCCGTCAGGGAAGACCTCTTCGACCTTGACAACAAGAAAAATGACGGGTACAGGCATTTCAGGTTCTCTCAAAACAAAAAAACCATTCTTGTAATCGGGGGAAGCCTGGGGGCCAGGACCATCAATGAAAGCATTTTAAGCGGGATCGAAAAATTTATCAGTGAAGACATACAACTTATCTGGCAGGTTGGCAAACTCTATATGGCAGAGTACCAGAACAAACTCAAGGGTTATAATCTTACCCAGATAAGGCTCATGGATTTTATCCGGGAAATGGATCTTGCCTATGCCGTGGCCGACCTCGTAATCGCAAGAGCCGGCGCAATTACTGTAACGGAGTTGAGCGTAGCCGGCAAACCTGCCATACTGGTACCGAGCCCTAATGTTGCGGAAGATCACCAGACGAAGAATGCCAGAAGCCTTACCGAAAAATCCGCGGCTATCCTGATCCCGGACCGTGAGGCAGGGAGCACCCTGGCAAAAAGAGCCCTGGAATTAATCCATGATGAAAGTAAAAGAAAAGATTTATCTGAGAATATATCAAGACTGGCGCATAAAGATGCTGCCGGAGAAATTTTAAACATAATGACCGGATTGCTCAATTGAACTTTGAGGAAATAAATAGGGTCTATTTTATCGGCATTGGCGGAATCGGGATGAGCGCCCTTGCCCGATGGTTCTGTGCGGAACATAAATCCGTATCGGGATACGATCGCACACGCACATCCCTGACCGACCGGCTTGAGGAGGAAGGAATTCCAGTTAATTATTCAGATTCTCCAGGATCGATCCCGGAGGAGATCCGGGAGAATCCGGCCGGATGTCTTATCGTTTATACTCCTGCCATTCCCAGGGACAGTGAACAATTGAAATATTTCTTTGATCACGGTTTTCAAATTCATAAAAGATCCGAGGTCCTGGGAGCGGTTACACACGATCATTTTACCATTGCAGTTGCCGGTACGCATGGAAAGACAACGACTTCTTCCATGATTGCCCATATCCTTCATACCGCAGGGAGAAAACTGGTTGCCTTCCTGGGAGGAATATTACAGAATTATAATTCAAACCTTATACTTGACATAAAAGGCGAGGGTGACTGGCTTGTAGTAGTGGAAGCCGACGAATATGACCGTTCTTTCCTGCGACTGGATCCCGATATTGCAGTGATCACTGCAGCGGACCCCGATCATCTTGATATTTACGGAACGGTGGAATCTATGCGGGAAGCGTTTGCCCAATTCGCTGGTAAAATCAGGAAAAACGGGAAATTGTTCATCAGGAAGGGCGTTCTTGAAAAAATCCCTGTTAAAAACGAATCCGGCATTGAAATCCACGAATTCAGGCTTGACCACAGCCCCATCCGGGCTGCCAGCATAAAGATTGAAAGGGAAGAGATGCGGTTCGATTTTATAGCCCCCGATATTCAGATCAATAATATTCCCCTCTCACAACCGGGAAATCACAATGTTGAAAATGCGGTAGCCGCAATTGCAGTTTGCCTGCTTTGCGGGGTTACCGAGGGCCAGATCAAGGAAGCATTTTCAACTTACCGGGGTATTAAACGAAGGTTCGAATACATTATCATGCGGCCGGATCTTACTTTTATCGATGACTACGCTCACCACCCTGAAGAGATCAGGGCGTTTCTTTCCGCTGTGAGAGCCATGTACCCGCACAGATATATTACCGCTGTTTTCCAGCCTCATCTGTTTACCCGAACCAGGGATCTGGCTCCCGAATTTGCAGAAAGCCTATCCCTGGCTGATGAAGTGATTCTACTTGATATTTACCCGGCAAGGGAGCTTCCCATTGAAGGAGTTACCTCCGCGCTAATATCGGCTCATTTGCCGAAAGAGACGACCACATTATGTAATAAAGAAGAGCTTGCCGGCTTATTGGAGAATAAAAAAATTGACGTGCTGACCACAATAGGTGCAGGAGACATCGATAAAATGGTCGGACCTATAAAAGAACTGTTAATGGCCAGGGCATGAATCTGTTGAAAAAAATAAAGAAGGAAGTAAAAGTCATCTTCATCCTGATGATGGCGGTGACCGGAATTGCCTTCGTCGATAAGCACCAGGACAGGGTGGTTTGCAATGCAGTACATATAAATATCATCAACCCTGAATCTAGCAATTTTGTTGACGAGCAGGAAATCCGTAAGCTCGTTTCAGGAGACCAGGCAGTTCCCATAATCGGCAGTCCCTATGACCGGATCAATTTAAAGGAAATCGAAACAAGGACATCGTCGAATACTTATATCCAGGAAGCTGAAGCGTACAAGGATCAGAAAGGTGACCTGATCGTCGATGCATACATTGCTGTTCCCATAGCACGTATTATGAGGCCCGGAAAGCCCGACAAGTATATCACGGAAAAAGGCAACCTGATACAAACTTCCGTCAAATACACATCCAGGGTATTGCTGATCACCGGAGGGTACACCGATAGTCTCACAGAGAATATCAAAAAAGACACAAGCCGTCAAAACCTTTTTGAATTCCTGCAATATATCAATGACAACCCCTTCTGGAAAGCCCAGATCGCTCAGATCAATATTGACCGTGACGGGGATATGACCCTGTATCCGCAGGTAACAAAGCAATACGTGGAATTCGGGAACCTTGACGACTGGCAGCGCAAAATGTATAAGCTGAAGATCTTCTATGAAAAAATACTTCCCTTCAAGGGATGGAATACTTATTCAAGGGTGAATCTAATGTATGACAATCAAATAATTTGTGAATAACCGGAAACCATTATGGAAAAAGAAAAAA
>JBJKSY010000105.1:0-15542 GCA_046703645.1 Cyclobacteriaceae bacterium | reverse complement strand
ACCATTGCCTTCATTGAAAAAAAATGGAAAGAATTTGATAAAATTCATCCCTTCAATTATAAGTTTTTTGATGAACAACTGGCCAAGACACATGCTATTTTCGAAGATATTCTATCCGTGGTTGGATTTATTGCTTTTCTTGCGATTTCCATATCCAGCCTTGGACTTCTTGGTATGGCTACGTATGCCTCAGAAACGCGCAGGAAAGAAATTGGTATTCGCAAAGTGCTGGGTGCTGAAATAAATAGCCTGCTGTTGCTTCTTTCAAGGAGTTTTATTGTTCTTCTGATAATTGCATCAGTGATTTCCGTTCCACTGGCTTATATTATAAATAATGCATGGCTGGAACAATTGGCCTACCGTGTTAGCTTTGGTCCGGCCATTTACCTGACAGGAATCCTTATCGTTTTTATGATTGGGATATTGACAATTGGTTCACAAACAATAAAGGCAGCCTTTGCAAATCCTTCAAAAATATTGCGGGATGAATAAATATACCATAGTAGTACCTTAATTCGGGATCATTATATAAATTGGTATTCTGTCCACCTTTATTTTATAATGAAACATAAAATCCGGATTGATTCCTATTGGTGGATTGTAATATTAGCCGCCGTCTTCAAGCTGGTAATACACTTATCAATCGCCGGGAATTACATTCTTCACAGGGATGCATATCTTTATATTGCGCAAAGCGATCACCTGGCCTGGGGATATTGGTCGGTACCACCGCTTACGGCTTTTTTGATCCGATTAATAAGGGATGTTCTGGGTGATTCAGTTTATTCCTTAAGACTTCTTCCGGCCCTTACAGGCGTAATAACAGTTTTTGTGATCGGAGATGCTGTCAGGCTTCTTGGAGGTAAAAAACCTGCTTTAATCATTGCATTGTTTGCTTTTATTTTTTCAATAGCATATTTACGATCAAATTCATTATTGCAACCTGTATCAAATGATGAACTCCTTTGGTTCCTTACTTTTTATTTTACTGTAAAACTTATTCATTCACAAAATACACGCTACTGGCTTATTCTGGGAATTGTCATCGGTCTGGGTATCCTAAATAAATACCTGATTGTTTTTCTTGTTCTTGGATTTTTAATGGCTTTTCTGCTAACAGAAAACCGAAAATTATTATGGTCCAGGAATCTATTATTAGGATTGCTATTGGGATTTATTATTATTTTCCCAAATGTCCTCTGGCAGTATCATCATAACTGGGTGGTTCTATATCACATGAAATTATTAAGGCAAGATCAGCTTGTGAATGTTTCTATGACAGGTTTTTTTGTGGGGATCATCTTAATGAACTTAAGTGGTATCGCAGTATGGTTATATGGATTATATATTATTCTTTTTGGCAAAGAGTATAAACAATATCGTGTTATCGGGCTAGCCGTAATATTCGTAATTCTTCTTATTGCATGGTTACAGGGGAAGCCGTATTATACGTTGGGCGTTTATACTATACTTTTTGTTTTCGGGGGAGTTGCTGTTGAAAAATACATATGGAATCATTATAAGATAACATATTATATTCTATTGTCTATTATTCCGTTATTGTTGATTCCCGTTGTGCCTTTTGCCGTTCCTGTATTGAAATTCAGGCAATTAAAATCCTATTGCAGCTATTGGATTAAAAAGGGGTTAGATGCCCCTATGCGTTGGGAAGACGGGAAGGTCCATGACATTCCGCAGGATTATGCTGATATGACAGGATGGGACGAACTCGCTATGATTGTTTCAAAAACCTATCACGGGCTGACTTCTGTTCAGCAGAATGAGACCTTGATATATGCGGAAAATTATGGGGAGGCCGGTGCAATCAATTATTATGGCAAAAAATTGGATTTGCCACCTCCTGTATGCTTTAATGGCAGTTTCCTTTTCTGGGCACCTGATTCTCTGAAGAATATCAAATATCTGATTTATGTAAATAACGAGACTAAGGATATTAAAAGATATTTTAAAATTGTCAATAAATCGGGAGAAGTAAGAGATCCTTATTTCAGGGAAGGGAACCTGCCCGTATTTTTATGTTCCGAACCTTTAGATTCAGCTAATGAATTTTATAAGGATATTGTCATCCCTTTAAAAAAACAATTTATCAGGAATTATCCATGAGGCTAAGTTGGAGAATCAAGCTGAATAGCTATTAATTTTCAAGGAATTCCTTTAGTGATTCAAGCATTAATGACCAATTCTTTTCTGAATGTGATCTTTCATTATCGCTTTTATTATTAGTCTGAGATAATTGGACAAGTGTATCGTTCTTTTGAGCGGAAATATCAATAGTCACAATATGATAGTTTTCCGGAATATCGTTTAAGCGGCCTAAAGGGCTGAAATGACTATAGGTAAGTCTTTTTTCCGGGATTATCTCCAGTATAATACCTTTGTCTTCATATTCTTTCCCTTCCCAAGTTCCTTTCCAGCGTATTCTGCTTTCTTTTACCCAATCCGAAATTACTGTAGTCCCGAACATATATTTTTTAATAGAATCCGGATTAATGAGTGCATCCCAGACTTTTGACAGAGATGAATTAATAGTTTTTGAGACTTTTGCAGGATAGTCCTTTGTCATTTTTTTCTGTTTAGAGTTATCTATATTTTAAAAAGATTTTAGCAATGAAATAATTTATGGGTCAACTGAATTTCAACTGTGCTGATATCTTTATTTATTTCTAATAATTTATGGGTAGCACTTTCCTGACTTTCAAATAGTGATTAATATATTTACTATCTGAATTCCAATTGATTTATTGAAAGTAAATTGAAATTTACAATATAATCGGGCATGATGAATCTTTTTTAATGGAAAATTGTCGGAAAAAAATCAGCGCACTTCCAGGTTAAATATAATAAAATTTCAATGATAGAATTATTAATTAGTAGATCTGATTTTAATTGTTTCGTAAAAAAATACATTTAGAAGGATAAGCTCCAGGCCATATGTGAAATCTTCTATGGGTATTGTCTGTATCCTGAGACCCATATTTTCTAAATTATTATACCATACAACAGGCTCATCGGGGCCCGTTCCGGTTAGAATTCCATTTACGATTAAAAACGGAATTATCAGAAATATATATGTAATCCAAAATGTATATAACCAGGAGGGTCTGACCATAAAAACGATGAGAGATATCAGAAAGGCCGTACTTATGAAGGAATATAAAGTATAAGATTTATCCCGGTCATTAATACTTATAATCAATAATACTACAGAAAATAAAATCGGAAATAACTTCGTGGAATTAATCCTTTTTGATGATGATAAAAATATTTTAACGGAATGGTAAGTAAAAAGACAGGCATACGGAATACAAATAAAAAATAGGGCCTCTTCTATGGGAAGATTAAATATATAGTATCCTGTAATATATCTTTTATTGAATCCCCAGATACCTAAGCTGGTGAAATATATGTCCCATATGATAAATGGAATAGCAGAAAGGATGATGGCTGGAAAGACATATGGGAATTCCTTATGGAAAGAAATTTTAGGATGAAAGGAGAAAATTATTGGAATAAATACCGCAGAAAAGTCGATCAGAAGATAAAGTAATTGCACTAATGACTATTTATATTGCTCTCTGATGTATTTTACAGGAACCCATAGCATTCCAAAGCATTCCCCATTTTCCTTTTCAAGATGTTTATGATGAATTTTATGAGCACGCCGAATAGCAAGGAAATATTTAATTTTGGAATTTCGCAGGAATTTTATGCGTTGGTGTATGAATACCTCGTGTACCAGGAAATAGGCCAATCCATAAGCGGTGATTCCCAGACCTATCCAGAAAAAGTAATTATAATCTTCTTGCATTCCCAATAAAAGACCCGTTACACCGGGTAAAGCAAAAATCAGAAAGAAAAAATCATTTTTTTCGAAAATACCATAAGATTCTTTTTTGTGATGATCTTTGTGCAATGACCACAGTAAGCCATGCATAATATATTTATGAGTCGACCAGGCAACAGCTTCCATTAATATAAATGAAAGTAAAAGTATAAGGATATTAATTATCATTTATTTGATTAAATAAATCATCGAGTATTTTTCGTCTGTAAGCAAATATATATTCGATTTTTTTACGGACCAGAGCTTTATGAACAGCCTTTCCAATGAGACCCAATGGTAGTTCATATAAGACTTCATCTTTCATAGTTACACCCCCATTTTCCGGCACAAAAATATGAGTATGTCTCCATGCCTTATAGGGACCTTTAACCTGTATGTCGGTAAATGAGTGACAAGGCTCTATTTTTCCTATCAACGTTATCCATCTTACCTTAATACCAAATAATGGTTTTACCGTGTACTCAATCTGCATGTTTTCATGAATATCCTCTAATTGCAGATTTGTGGTAATATTAAAATCCATTTCTGGTGGTGTAATATGAGCCAGATTCCCGGGATTGGAGAAGAATTCCCAGGCATGTTCGGAAGAAATCTTTAAGAACTGTTCAGAAATAAATTTATACATGCCTGGAAGTCATATGGGCAGAAAAGGGGAATGATTTTCTTATATTTTCATGTTCCATTACCTTTTTGAAACACATTTTAAACCATTCAGTATAATGTCCGGCATTTTTCTCAAGATCATTTTCAATATCCTGTGGAAAAGCATATTTCAAATCTTTGATTTCAACAGGATTTGGAACAGGTTTTTGATCTGAAATTCCAAAAAACACATGATCATATTCATGTTCAGTGAGACCGTTGTCAAACTTAATTTTATAAATGAAATCAAATAAAAACTCCGTAACAACCGATAATCCGAGTTCTTCTTTCAGCCTTCTGCTTACTGCCGAAGAAAGTTCTTCTCCGTATTGTGGATGGCTGCAACAAGTATTAGACCATAAGGATCCTGAATGATATTTATCTTCAGCACGTTGTTGAAGAAGTAATTCTCCTTGCGAATTAAAAATAAATACAGAAAATGCCCTGTGAAGCAGCCCAAGCCGGTGAACTTCCAATTTTTCGAGTTTTCCCCATTCCCTGTCTTTTTCATCAACCAGGATCAGATATTGATTATTATCCGGATTATTTATTAAACTCATTGTTTTATTTTCACTATTAATTTAAAGAATTCATTTTAATATTTTTATATTTTAATTTATTCTGAGAAAATTCAGATTATATCTTAAGTTAGTTTCAACTAATAGTAATAATTTATGAAAATTCGGTATTCTAACCCTTCCCTTTAATATGCTTTCAGGAGGCATTTGCCTGATCTTTTTGAATAGGACCATGTAATAATAATAGGCAAGAAAAACCCCTTTCCTGGAATTTTCTGGTAATTGCCGTATCCCCGTGATAGCGTCCATAAAATCATTCTGAATTTCATCTTCTATCTTTTTCTTTATTACCGGGGTAAATTGTTTAAGGTCGAGCATTGGAAAATATACACGACCCAGGTCTTCACTGTCTGATTTAAGATCCCGCAGGAAATTAACTTTTTGAAATGCGGCGCCCAGTTTCATGGCATAAGGTTTTAGTTTATCAAAATTAGCATGGTTATTATTAACGAATACATGAAGACACATCAATCCTACGGCTTCAGCAGAACCCATAATATAGCGTTGATATTTGTCCGAATTAAAAGTAATCTTAACAAGATCCATTTCCATGCTATCCAGGAAGTATTCAATCCATTCCTGACGGATCCGGTATTTATTGACAACCTCCTGGAAGGAGTTTAATATAGGATTCAGTGAAATTCTCATTTTAACAGCATCTTCGGTGTCCTGCCGTAATTTTTTTAATAATTCCCTTTTTTCGTATCCGTGAAAACTATCAACTATTTCATCTGCAAGGCGCACGAAACCATAAATGCTGTATATGTGCTGTCTTATATCCTTGTTAAGAAAATGAATTCCCAATGAAAAACTTGTACTGTAAGTATTCGTTACAAGCCGGCTGCTTTCAGCAGAAACGCGGTCAAATAATTGTTTCATGTTTTAAAGCAGATAATTGATTTGATAACAACTTGGCAGAGATTTTTCCAGATATAATTGACGGAGGTACACCAGGCCCGGGAACTGTTAGCTGCCCGGCATACATAAGGCCTTTAATCCTATTATTCTTTATTTTGGGTTTAAGAATAGCAGTTTGTGAAAGAGTATTTGCCAATCCATAGGCGTTGCCTTTATAGGAATTGTAATCTGAAATAAAATCGTTAATGCCGTAACTTCTCAGATAATCGATATGGCCTTTTATATTTTCTCCTGTGTGTTTCTCAAGCCGTTCGATTACTATTTCGAAGTATTTCTGCCGTAAGTCCGGATTGTCTTTGAGACCGAAGCTATTGGAATAAGAATGAAAATATTTTCCTTTCCTTCGGGGGCAACTCCTGGATCAGTTTTGGACGGGCAACTTATATAAAATTGTGGATGTTCCGGCCAAGAAGGATTTTTATAAATTGCAGAAGCATGCTTGTTGAAATCTTGGTCAAAGAAAAGTGTATGGTGAGATAGATTGTTTATTTTTTTGTTAATACCCAGGTAAAATATAAGACTTGAAGGTGCAAGCACTCTATTATTCCAGTAAGTCTCATCGTAATTTTTATATTGAACGGGAATTAATTCATTATCTACATGATGATAGTCAGCAGAAGCAATGATCCCATCGCATGGAAATTCCTCCCCGTTTACCACAACACCTTTTACATGGTTATTATGAACTGTGATTTTTTGAACTGTCGAGTCAAAATGAAATTCGACTCCTAAATCAAAGCATATTTTTTCAATTGCATTTACAACACTGATAAAACCACCCATGGGATACCATGTCCCCAGTTTTAAACCAGCATAATTCATAAGACTATACAAAGCAGGAGTGTCGGCTGGCATCGCTCCCAGAAATAGAATCGGGAATTCCATCAGGGAAATTAATTTATGATTGCTAAAGTATTTCCTGATATATCTTCCAAATGAAGAAAAGACATGCAGATATAAAGTGCTCTTTATAATTTTGGGATTTACATATTCTAAGAGAGATAATCCTGGTTTATAGATCAATTGGTTAAAACTTATCCGATATTTCAATTCAGCCTCTGACATGAACTTTTTAAGCTGCACCGCACTTCCGGCCTCGAGTGATTCAAATAATTCACATAACCTTTCAAAATCAGAAGGAATAATCAATCTATCATTATCACCAAAGATGATTTCAAACGAGGGTTCTAAAAGTCGGAGTTGGTATAGATCACTCGTTTTATAGCCAAAGTCATTAAAGAAGTTCTCAAAAACATCAGGCATCCAATACCAACTGGGGCCCATATCAAAACGATATCCGTTTTCCGTTTCAAATTGTCTTGATCGTCCTCCTGGCGTTGAATTTTTCTCAAAAACATGAACTTTATGACCTTCCTTTGCCAGATAGGCTGCAGCACTTAAACCATAATATCCAGATCCAATAACCGATATAACTTTCATGCTTTGTTATCTGTATAAGATGAATTATTTTCTAAAATTTTTTCGAGCTGACTAACCGAAGAAATAAATGTCACGTGGTTTCTGGATTTTAACTTCGATAAAATGGATTCATTTCCGGATATATAAATTTTAGATTTGATATGCATATCTTCAATTTGTTTTAAATATTGCTGGTAATACTCGGAATCTTTTCCGGAAACCATAAAAAGGAGAATATTATCAGGATTGATTTTTTTAAAAGCTTTTTCGACTGATTTCAATGGAGAATCCTGGCCTAGATATATTGATTTTCTGCCTGCTGCTGCAATCAGATAATGCGCAAATAACAAACCGATTTCGTGTAACTCACCTTCCGGTAAAAAAAGCATCCATGAATCCTTGGTTAAAGCGGGAGGAGGCAGGGAATCGACGGCAGAAAAAATTTTTTTCCGCAAAATATTTGAAATGAAATGTTCCTGGGAAGGTGGTAATTCATCTTTAGACCATAACAATCCAACCCTGGCCAGCATCGGTTGAAGAACTAATTTATAGGTTTTTGTGAGTCCGTAACGCAAAATACAGGTAGAAAATATCTTGTCGAAATAGATTTCATCGAAATCCATCCCGGATGCTATCAGTTGCGATATATAATATTCATCTGAGTTTTCTGCGTGAGATTCAATTCGTAATTGATTATTAATAAGATCAAAAAGATTTTTATCCGTCAATCTGCAGAGTTCTGACACCTTATGTCCC
Organism: Cyclobacteriaceae bacterium; assembly: GCA_046703645.1. Classification (GTDB taxonomy): domain Bacteria; phylum Bacteroidota; class Bacteroidia; order Cytophagales; family Cyclobacteriaceae; genus DATDPY01. The sequence continues at coordinate 7,364 of JBJKSY010000105.1, read as the reverse complement.
GAATTCATAAGGCTCACAATATTTAAGAGTCTTCTTAATTGAATGTCACTATAATATCTTGTATTTCCTTCCGAACGGTCTGGTTTGAGACCATTATACCTTTTTTCCCAAATTCTAATTGTATGCGCTTTAATTCCTGAAAACTGTTGCATTTGGGAAATTGAAAATGAATTCATTAGTTTAAATTTAAACAAAAATATATAAACAATATTTAAACTCCAAATATAAGTTTTCAATAAAATGTTAAAATATAGAGAAATTGGATTAAAATTTGCCTAAAACGTAATAAAATGCTGAATTAGGTGTTTAATTATGATATTGAAAATATAAACAAATTAAAAATTTTTATTATATTTAATTTACATTAATTAGTTATTATTTTTTGAATAATGATCCCATAAACGAGAGAATATGCTTGTTTTATGAAATCTTGTCCGCAACTTTTTTAATTTATATTGATACCAGTCACAGACTATTACAAGGCCTTATGAATTTGAACTAATTATAAATTTGGATTTAATCATTCTAAATTAAATGATCCGATATATCTCCATAATCCCTTGCAGAATTTTATCGAAATCAATTTTCAGGTCAACCAGTGTGCCATTATGAATATCAAATACCCAGCCATGAACACTTATTTTCCTGTCGAGGTATGCTTTTTGAACTTCTGCCGTTTTAATTACATTAACGCATTGTTCTTGTACATTCAGTTCTACTAGGCGTTTGTATCTATCCTCTTCATCTGCAATTAAATCAAGTTCTTTCTTGTGGAGGCGGTAAACATCTCGAATGTTCCTGAGCCAGGGATTCAAAATTCCCAGATCCTGTGATTGCATTGCTGCTTTGACCCCTCCGCAATTATAATGTCCGCAAACTATAATATGATCCACTTTAAGCTGATTGACTGCGTAGTTGATTACGGTCATTGCACTTAAATCGATATTGGATATCATATTCGCGATGTTCCTGTGTACAAATACCTCACCTGGTTCCAATCCCATTAATTCTTCGGCTGTTACACGGCTATCTGAACAACCGATATATAGAATATCGGGATTTTGCCCTCGTGATAATTTTTTAAAGTAATTGATATCCAATCGGAGTTTATCTTCAACCCATTTTTGATTGTTGATGAAAATCTGTTTTATATCCATATTCAGCAATTGAAGAATTATTATTAATAATTTACGATATCTAATTGGTCAATTTTGATGTATGATATCTGTTTTTACCATATACAGTCCATTAAAATAATGATATTAAGAAAATTAACAATATTTTAGCCAAACAAATAATTCAACTATTGTCAAAAAAATATAAAATATCACTTCACATCTTTCGGAGAGACCTCAGGTTACAGGATAATAGTGCTTTAAATGCGGCTTTGCAAAACTCGGAAAATGTGATCCCTTGTTTTATCGTTGATAACAGGCAGGTAATCCAAAATCCTTACCGATCTGATAATGCTCTTCAGTTTATGGCAGGATGTCTAGGTGACCTTAATGGACAACTTGAAGCCCTGGGATCAAAATTATACTTATTTAATGGTATTGCGGAAGATATAGTTGGTGCTCTTATAAGATCGACCCAAATTGAAGCAGTTTATTGTAACCGGGATTATACGCCATTCAGTAAACTTAGAGATAATAATTTAAAAAATATTTGTAATAAGCATAAGATAGCATATTACAGTTTACCCGATACCCTAATCACCGAACCTGAAGAAATTTTCACCAACCATGGGACCCCCTATACTATTTTTACTGCATTTCTGAGAAATGTAGTGACACATGAAGTAAGGAAACCATATACAATGACTTCGGGCAAATTCTATGGCTTAGGAATAGATAAATCTAAAAACTTTAAGGAAATATTAAGTAAGTATCTAAATCAAAATCGGAATCTGATTCTTAAAGGTGGAAGGGTTGAGGCATTGAAGTTACTTAAAAGCGTTAAAAAGCTTTCTGATTATGAATCCATTAGAAATTTTCCTAATAGGAAGGGAACGAGTTTTTTGTCAGCACATATCAAATTCGGTACACTTTCAATCAGGGAGTTTTATTTTGCAATCCTTCGTTATTTTAATAGTTCTCACAGTCTTATACGAGAACTTTACTGGCGTGATTTTTTCACGCATATAGCTTTTCATTATCCCGGGGTGTTCGGGAATTCTTTTCATAAAAAATATGATCAAATAGTGTGGGAGAATGATCCCTCAAAATTTAAATCATGGTGTAACGGTGAAACAGGTTTTCCAATAGTGGATGCAGGAATGAGACAATTGAATACTACAGGGTGGATGCATAACCGTGTAAGAATGATTGTTGCCAGTTTTCTTATAAAGGATTTGCACGTGGATTGGCGATGGGGTGAAAAATATTTTGCACAGAAACTTATCGATTATGATCCTTCGGTTAATAATGGTAATTGGCAATGGGCGGCATCGACCGGTTGTGATGCTCAACCATATTTCAGAATCTTCAATCCTTGGCGACAACAATTAAAATTTGATCCGGATTGTCATTACATTAAAAATTGGATCCCAGAACTAAAGAAATATTCCTCAGATCAAATTCACAATTTATATAAACAATTTTCCTCATCCTGCAACTATATTGAAATGATTATTGATCATGACCAGGCCGCAAGTGAGGTCCGAAAAGCTTTTGCTTCAATTAGTAAGGAATGAATAGCCTTTAACGGGAGTTTGTCTTAAAACCCATACTCAATTTAAGTTTTAAAAAAATAATAATCTAAGTTGAAATTTATTTTCGTTCACTCGACTGAAACCTGAAAAGAGGTTACAAATCAATATAAAAGCCATACATAGCTTTAAAGAGTTGAAAATTCGATTTAAAAAAGAAATAAAGTCCCTCATATACTTGTGAATCGCTTTTAATCCCAGGATATTAAAAAGTCTTCTGAGGTTATATGCAATGAAGATTAACCCCACATCGGAACTTGCTTTATCCATTCCCCTTTTAGTAAGGATGTAGTTAAACCCCCATTGGCGCTTGATGGTTCTATAAAGATGTTCAACAATTGCTTGACGTCTTTTGTACAGGGATTCCTTTTGTTCTATGTTTTTCAGATTCTGTTCATAATAGGGGGAGAACTCACTTCGCTCTATTAGACACCCTTTCGGATTTCTCGTGCACAGACTCATCGCGGCACAAGAGGCGCATGCATTGGTTTTATAATGTTGAACGAGGGTATAATATTTATCGCGATTTTTCTTGTACCAGCTACCATTTGTTGTTAATGTTTTCGCTTGTGGACAGATATAATGGTTATGTTTCTTGTTATAAACAAACTCGGAGACATTGTAAGCAGGATCCGGAGCCTGACTTGAGCAGGGAACAGAAGGTATGGCCACGATGGTTTCAACTCCCAAATCCTGTTCTATTTTCAATTCAGAACCCGTATGGAATCCTTAATCATAAAGGACAGTAAATTCATTGGTATGCAGAATAATGCTTTTAGCACGCTGTACCATATTCCCCATAGCCTTGCTGTCATTCTGATTAGTTACCTTGTAATCGATGAGCAGGTTATGTTTTGCATTGACAGTGGTCTGAACATTATAGGCTACTTCGGTAATGTTATTTCGTGTAATCAAATGCTGACTGTCGGGGTCTGAGGTGGAGATTTGAGCCTTACCGCTTTGTATTAATTGATTCTTTAATTGTGTATAGTGTTGTTTTCTTGAATACTGATTTTCCAAATTGAGTTTAAGGGACTTTACATTGTCACCATCGGCCAGTGAAAGAGCCTGGTTATACTGGTCAATCTTGTTGTTGATATAGGCAAGTTGGCGTTCGATTTTCTTTTCGTTATAGTTATTTTTCTTACTGTTCTGAGCTCTGAATTTAGTACTGTCACCAGCGATGAGTTTTCCACCAATCAGATCAAAGTTTTTAGCAATTTGCACGGTTGTCCTAAATACATTTTTAATAGCCTTAGGGTTATCCCGCCTGAAATTAGCAATAGTGTTGTGGTCAGGTTGTTAGCCTTTAAGCAACCACATGACTTCAATGTTACGTTTACTTTCTTTTTCCAGATCTCTGGAAGATATGATTTTGTTAATATACCCGTAAATAAACAATTTTAATAAATCAGCGTGGTGATAGGCCGGTCTGCCATTTTCAACAAACTCCAAATTAAATCCCAAATCCTAAAGTATAAGTCTATCAACAAAAAGATCGATAAGCCTTACATCATTATTGGATTCGATAGATTGATCGAGGGAGAGAGGAAAAAGAGTGACCTGATTTCGATCGTATCCTTGTAAGAATTTCATGAATACGATATACTGAGAAAGCAGCTGATTTTTAAAAAAAATCTATCAGGATATAATAATAAATTTCAACAGGTTTTTAGACAGTCTAACGGTTGGCGGGTAAGTTCAGTGCCGATTAAACTGGAATTACCTTTGAACCTGAAGGAAAGGTAATAAAAATAAAATGAGCATGCAAACCAGAAAAGTAAGGCATTGAATTTACCCGCGTGTTAGGGGCAGTTGCCAAATTATTTAATGACGTGCTTTTTTAACCAGCCAGATATCTCGTCAAAATTTAATTTATTCTCTGCAATTTGAAGGATAAATGAATATTTGTCATCTTCATTGGCATCAATATCCATTTTATTTTCAAGTAGGATTAGGCGGTATAAAGTATATCGCAATCGTTTATTGCCATCATTAAAGGGATGATTTTTTATAATACTTTCTATTAAAGCAGCCAGTTTTTCAATGATTGAAGGATAAAGATCTTGACCTTCAAAAGTCTATAGGGTCTATTCAAAGCAGAATCTAGAGCATTTTTATCTCGAATACCTTTTATTCCACCAAATCGCTCGATTAATAAATTATGTATGGAGATAACATCTTCTCTTGGGATCATTTAGCCAGTTTCTTTATTAGGTCTCGGTCCTCCAATAAAATTTTTGAAAGGTTATATGTCCGCCGAATAGTAGACTTTGAAATTTTATTAAAGTCTTTTAAAAAATTATAAATTTCTTCGAGATTATCTTCCGGAAGAGTATCAATTAAATCTCGAATTTGGCTTTTCAATTGTTTTACAGTCATACTTAAAGATACGTAAAAACATATAATTTGGCATTTACCTGCGTGTTAGGCGCAGATTTACAATTTAGCTTTATAAAAAGTTATTATATTATTATGATCTATCTTCGGGTTATAAAAGTTGCCAATTTTAATTGAATCAGTATTAAATAATTGAAAATAATATTTAGAATAACTATTTAATACTCCTATTATACATGAGCTTGATACGGAATAACATAATGATATCGAATCATTATCTAATAATTCATATCCATAATATCCTGATCCATAATCTGGGACAAAACTATCATTAACCTTTATTAATCCTCTTTTTAAATTAAAAGATGATTCTGGGGAAGTTTCATTAAAGTCAATCGTATCTAATTTATTTACAGCTTCAATCCATAGTCCAGATAATTTTGATTTTTGGATATTAGATTTTTCACATCCATTGATCAAGACACCAACACTTATCATAAAAATAATTATTGTTATTCTCATGGCTAAAAAATTTATTATTAGGATTTATAAATTTGCGCCTAATGGTTGGCGGGTAAGTTCAGTGCCGATTAAACTGGAATTACCTTTGAACCTCAATGAAAGGTAATAAAAATCATAAAAGCAAGCAAACCATAAATGTTGCATATTCTTGCCTAAATCGGACACCAATTCCTGCCTAAACCGGACATTGATTCTTGTGCAAACCGGACACGAATTCCTGTTGATTCCGGACAGTGATTCCTGATCAAACCGGACAGTGATTCCTGGCGAATCCGGACACTTTTCCGGAACAGTAACAGGATCTCCTTCTTCACTCTTTTTCCGCTGAATATTCGTACTTCTGCTGGTTGAAAATTTTGAGAATTTAAACCAACAGGAGAAACAGAGAAATGCCAAAAAAACGAACAGAAGTGGAAAAAATCAGAGAAATTTTTCGTCTTTGTCTGGAACTTAATTTCAGCATCAGGAAAGCAGCCGAAGCTATTGAGGTAAGTAAAACCACGGTCGGTGAATATCTAGCCGAGTTCAAACGTAGCGGCTTGTCCTACCAGGATTTCACCCGGATGAGTGATACGGAAATTTTTGATCTATTCGAGAAAAGCAATAAATCCTCGAATCCCTTGTATGATGATCTTTCCAAGGACTTTACTTCTTACCAAGTGGAATTGAAGCGGCCAGGCGTAACCTTATACCTGTTATGGGAGGAATACAAAGAGCGAAATAAGGAAGGGTTCAGTTATTCGAGGTTCTGCCATCACTACCGGATGTGGGAAAGTAAACTACAACCGGACTTGCACATAAATCATAAAGCCGGCGAACGCATGTATGCCGATTATACCGGCAAAAAGATGCCAATAATGAATCGGAATACCGGAGCGATACGGGAGGCTGAGATTTTTGTGGGCATATTAGGAGCCAGCCAGTTAACGTACGTGGAGGCTTCATGGGGGCAGACGCTGGAGGAATGGGTACGGGTCAATGAGAATTCCTGGAGATACTATGGGGGCGCCACTAAAGCCGTCTCACCGGATAATTTAAAAGCAGCCGTTACTCATGCCTGTAATTACGAACCGTTAATCAATGAAACCTATCATGCCCTGGCCAGGCATTATCATACAGTCATATTGCCTACGCGTCCCGGAAAACCGAAGGATAAATCACTGGTGGAAAATGCCGTGAGACTGGTGTATCAACGAATATTTGCCCGGTTAAGGAATACCACTTTCTTCTCACTAGAGGAATTGAATCAATCTATCTGGCAGGAGTTAGAAAGGCATAATAATATGCCGTTTCAGAAAAGAGATATCAGCCGCAGACAACTCTTTGAGGAGATTGAAAAGCACGAGCTTCAGCCCTTACCTGCACAACGATTTGAATTAACCTATTATCAAATGGCCCGGGTTGAATTTAATTATCATGTGTATTTAAAAGAAGACAAACATTACAATAGTGTTCCATACACTTATATCGGCAAAAGACTCAAAATCCTTTATACCGAACGGACCGTGGAAATTTATAAGGATAATCTCCGAATTGCCTTTCATCAAAGGAACCTGAAGAAATATGATTATACAACAGTCGATGAACATATGCCTCCCAACCATCGGTATGTCAATGGATGGAGCCCGGATCGATTTATTAAATGGGCCGACAAAATGGGGGCTTGGGTGAAAGAATTTATTCGGTTAATGCTCGACCAGCGAGCTCATCCCGAGCAAGCATTTAAAGCCTGTATGGGCGTTCTGAAGTTAGGAAAAAGTTATGATCAGCAAGCCATGCAAATTGTCTGTAAAAG
>JBJKSY010000104.1:0-5936 GCA_046703645.1 Cyclobacteriaceae bacterium | reverse complement strand
AAAATGCTGATTAAATGTATCCCAATTCAATTCATGGTAAACGATCATGCTCACAAGCAGGAAAGTAATAAAACCTATGACCAGGTTAAAGAAATTGACTAGAGTAAATACTTTATCCTTTAACAGTAACCTGACGGTCTGGGCAAAAAATTTTTTTATCATAAAGATTAAAAAATAAGTAAGAATTATTCGTACCTGAGAGCGTTCACCGGATTCACCCTGGTTGCACGGAAGATCTGCCAGCTTATGGTAATTAGTGATACCAGTATCAGTATCATGGTTGCCAGAACAAATTCCCAAACCGTCAAAGCGGCTTTTACGGCACCCGGAAGAAAATCATGTTCATAAAAGATAAGGGGAATAACGATGATCAGCGCAATGCCTATCATCCGGAGAATATCAAAGGTAAAAATTTCGACAATCCTGAAAGCAGAACTGCCGAAGACCTTTCTTACTCCGATTTCCCTTGTTTTCCTTTTTACCGAAAAAACGATAAGGCCGAATAATCCGATAGATGCAATAAAGACCGTCAGAATAGTGAAAAATATCGATATCCTCCCGAAGTCCCTGTATCCGATAAGAGCATTATCCTGCTGAATCGAACTCTCAAGGTCATTGAATTCAATTACACTTTGCGGGTAAAACGGCTGAAGAGTTTCGCTGAGAAATTGTTTTACCTGTTTTTCATGGCCGGGAGTAACCCTGACTGTATAGTACCCATCCCCGGTTATGCTGTCGGATGTCATAAAGATTATATAAACAGGCATGGACTGATATATCGAGAAAGGATGAAAATCACCGGCCACACCCAGGACGGGGACCGGCTTGTCGAAGTAAATCAGGTTTTTACCGACAGGGTCATCCCATCCGAAAGTTTTCAGGGCTGTCTGGTTAATAATGCATCCGTTCATGTCGGCCGAATGGCCACTTATAAAATTCCTGCCTTTCATAATATGGATGCCGTAGGTATCAAAAAAATCCGGAGTCACATAATTCCTGCTCGTCAGCACCTTTTCATTTGGCAATGAACCTTCCCACCCGAAATACCCGCCGATATTCCCGTTAAAGGGTATGGTCCGCGAAAAACATATATCAGTTATATCCGGGTTTTTAAGAACCTGGTTCCGGATGGCATCGTAGGATACATGGTCCCCTCTTTTAACATTGGCATATAAAAGATTTTTAGTATTGAAACCCAACGGGGTGGAAATCAACAATTTTACCTGGGAATAGATGATAAAGCTCGAAAGGATCATATATAGCGATATTGCGAACTGCGAGATCACCAGGACCTTCTTCATGCTGACCTTACCCCTGATCTCATTGAACATTTTCCCTTTCAGGATCTTCGAAGGATTAAAGGAAGACAGCACAAGGGCCGGATAAATTCCCGATATGAGCCCGACCAGAATGCTGACTAAAAATAATATGCCGAGCAGGGGAATATTCCCGAACAGATCAAGGTCCATGGGTCTCCCGATTACCTGGTCGAAAAGTGGAATGGCCAATTGCGCGAGCAGGATTGCAAGCAGCGATGCCACAACCGTCAGGATCACTGATTCCGACAGGAATTGCATGACCAGGGATAAACGTGAACTGCCGACGGTTTTTTTAATTCCTATTTCAACGGCACGTGTAGCAGAATTGGCAGTGGTAAGGTTAATATAATTTATACTGGCAAGAACAAGGATCAGTAATCCCCCGAATGAAAGCATGGATAGAGCCATCAGGGTATCATTTGAATTGGGAGCAATATATAATTTCGATAAGGGCCGCAGATACGGGTAATATTTTTCACGATCGCGGATACCCGTAAATGTTGATCTCATGGCAGCCGTGATCTTACCGGGGTCGGCATCTTTATTCAACAGGACGTAAGTATCATAAATAACATTCCACCAATCATCACGAATGGATTTAAGCTCAGGATCATGATCTACCGTGGCAAAGGAAACGAGGAACTCAGGCCTGAAACTGGAATTTTCAGGTAGATCTTTATAAATGCCCGTCACTTTAAGATAAAATTTCTTTTCACCAATCACCACCTTGCCATATGCATCTCCTCCCGGGAAAAGTTTTTTCGCTAGTCTTTGGGAGATCACAATGGTATTGGGTTCCTGCAGGGACTTTGCGGATTCGCCTTTAAGAAATTTAAATGTAAAAACATCAAATACCGAAGGTGTTACGACATACCCGGTGTTATCAAATACCCAATCCCCCTGGCGTGCGCCCAGGTAAACCCCTCCTGTTTCAGACATAAGGACTGATTTTTCAATTCCCGGAATGGAATCCAGTGTATGAAAATAAATGGCCGGAGGCGTATAAGTTCTCAACTCCGTTTTATCCCCTTGTTCAATTCTTAGCTGTACCCTGTATATCCTGTCATAATTCACATTTTGCTTATCCCAGTTGAATTCATAATATATGAACAGGGCAAAAAGAATGAATGTGGCATAGCCGATCACGAGGTTAGCAATAAGCACGATGGAGAATACTCTGTTTTTCAGCAGGTTCCGGTAAGCGACTTTGAAATAATTTCTCAGCATGTTAAAAATCAGTTTTAAACACAGTTTCAACTGAGATGCCAAAAAAGTAAGACACTGAATTACAGCATATTACATAAGATTCATATACTTCGAATGTACAAATTTTTTACAGTTAATGTAAAATTTTTTTACATTCGTATATATATTTTTCGTGAGGGGAATAATGTTTTTTATAAAACCTCATGACCGGTAAAATATTGTTCGAGGCAGGGAAAGCGGTTGATTTTTTAAATTTTTTACGGATGAAAGCGGGCAAACTTCTTATTGCGGATGATAATAAAAGCGTGCTGAACGCTCTTCATATCCTTCTAAGTGAAACTTTTGAACAGGTTGTCACCCTGGAGAATCCAGAATTACTGTTATCGAAGCTTCAGGAAATCAATTTTGATGTGGTTGTGCTGGATATGAATTTCAGATCGTCGCTCAATACCGGGAATGAAGGAATGTTCTGGCTGAGGAAGATAAAGAAGGAATATCCCGATACTGAAGTTGTGATCCTGACAGCCTATGGGGATGTAAACCTGGCCGTGAATGCCCTGAAAGAAGGGGCAACGGATTTCATTTTAAAGCCCTGGGAGAATGATAAACTGGTAGCCACACTGAAGGCTGCACTCCGTCAGGGAAGTTCCAACAGGCAGATCCGGGAACTTAAAGAAAAGGAATCGATCCTGAAGCAGGTAATAGCCCGGCCCGGCAGGATCATTCATGGCGGGTCTCCTGCCATAATCCACGTTATGGAACTGGCGGGAAGAGTGGCAGTTACGGATGCCAATGTATTGATAACCGGAGAAAACGGAACGGGCAAGGAACTTGTTGCCAGGGAGATACAGCGGTTATCAGGGAGAAAGGATGAATTATTTGTAACTGTCGACCTGGTTTCCTTATCGGAATCACTTTTTGAAAGCGAGTTATTCGGTCATAAGAAAGGCGCCTTCACCGATGCCATTGAGGACAGGACCGGAAAATTTGTACTGGCCCACAAGGGTACCTTGTTCCTTGACGAGATCGGTAATCTGCCTCTTCACCTGCAGTCCAAGCTCCTTACCGTTCTCCAAAACCGTGTTGTGATCCCGGTAGGCACCAACAGGGAAATCCCTATCGATATCCGGCTGATTGCTGCAACGAACAAAAAACTGGAGGAGATGGTTTCCGAAGGTCTTTTCAGGCAGGATCTTCTCTATCGCATCAACACCATACAGATCCACCTACCGCCCCTGAGAGAACGAAAGGAGGATATCGAAGCATTAAGCCTCCATTTCCTGAACCATTACTGCCGCAAATATGACAAAACCATACTGCCACCGGGGAAAGAGGTGATCGAGTTACTCAGGGAATACAACTGGCCGGGTAATATAAGAGAACTGCAACATGCTATTGAAAGAGCTGTGATATTGTGCCGTACAAAATCCTTATCGGCAGGAGACTTTCAATTTCAAAGGAATGTGCAGGTCGTATCACAGCCCAAACGTCTCGAAGACATGGAACGGCAGATGATCCGGGAAGCATTGAAGAATTTTCCAGGGAGCATGAACTCGGCCGCACGTGAGTTAGGCATCACCCGCCAGACTTTGTATAATAAAATAAAGAAATATGGCATATAAAGGCTCATCACTCCCGATACTGGTGCTCCTGTTAATGATTATTATTACAGCCTCTCCCCTTATTTACATTGTGACGGGTCCCCACTATTATTTTGCCATCTACCTTATTGCCCTGCTGGTCCTTGAATCCGTGGCAATAATGAAATTATCCGGGATGCCCGACAAGAGTATCGGATATTTTCTTGAATCAATCCGGAACGGGGACCTTTCAGTAGAATTTCCAGTCAATATCAGGAATAAAAGACTCCGGAAAATCCATGAAAGCCTGAACAGGATCAATCATCTGATCCGTGATACCCGGGCGAAGCAGGCCGTCACCGAACAATTTTACCTGAACCTTATTCAGCATTCCGCCTCCGGACTTATCGCCCTGGATCCCTGTGGCGAGATCCGTGTGATGAATGACAAGGCATTTGACTACCTGGGCCTTCCCCCAAACTTACCCGCTGATCTGGTTAAAACTAAAAATCCTTCTTTATTTTCCGCAGTCTCGGGTGTTAAGGGGGGGCAGAGTGTCCTGGAAAAAATCAGGACCGGTAACAGGATGGCTTACCTTTCCATCCAGGCGACAGAGATCAAATTGGAGAATGGTATTCATAAACTGATATCCATCCAGGATATACGCCAGGAACTGGATGAAAAAGAAATGGATTCCTGGATCCGCCTTATCCGGATACTTTCGCACGAGATACTCAATTCCATAGCCCCGATAACGTCCCTGTCCGATACTTTAAAAAGATATTTTAAAATGAATGACCAACTAGTCCGGATAGAGAATCTTTCTTCGCAGGTGATTAAAAACACTGCCGACGGCCTTGAAACGATTGAGGAGCGGGGTAAAGGCTTACTGGCTTTTGTAAACAATTTCAGGAAATTGACTTCACTTCCTGAACCCGAAATCAGGGCCATTCCCCTGGTACCCTGGATGAAAAACCTCTACATCCTGATTAAGGATTTACTGAATGAAAACAAAGTAAGCTTAAACATAAATTATGAAAAGGATCTTGAGATCCTGGCAATGGATGAAAACCTTATGTCACAGGTCATGCTGAACCTTCTGTACAATGCCATCGATGCTCTTAAGGAAAAAGACTTTCCCCGGACACTTGAAATTGGTTTTGCAAGGAATTCATCCATGCGTCCGTTCATAAGGGTAACCAATAACGGGAGCCTGATCCCGGAAGAAATTCAGGAGAAGATATTCATGCCGTTTTACACTACCAAAAAAACGGGATCCGGCATTGGCCTGAGCCTTTCCAGGCAGATTGTCCGGCTGCACGGAGGGTCCCTTCATGTGGAATCGGGCATGGAATCAACATCCTTTATCATTACCCTGTAACCGGTAGATTAGATTTCCCGCAGTCCCGATAGCCATCGGAGTAAGAAGGTAAATATTCCCAACCGGGTTTTTCCTGCGCATTTCAGCGCTTCCGATGGTTATCGGAACTACGGGAACCGGTTTTTGTAAACTCCCTCTATCAGGATTTGTTATTATCCGGTTGTTTTTTGTTGATCCAGAAATAGGCACCGGCAAACCAAAGAATCATACCGATCCCCATCAACAATTTAGTTGTATTGGAGTCAATTGACCCGGTAAGCACCAGGACGGATGGAATGATGGTCAAACCAAGTCCGGTGAATGAAACGATTTTAAGGATGAGCATCATGAAACAACAGGCTTTAAAGTGAATGATCTTTTCTGTAAAAGCTTGCTCAGGATAATATAGGTAAGCGAAGCAATGAACCATCCCGGCAGACCCAGGAAGAATATTTCTATACCGTAATACAT
>JBJKSY010000103.1:0-4101 GCA_046703645.1 Cyclobacteriaceae bacterium | reverse complement strand
GGTTGACCTGGATATAGTCAAATTTATATTCGTTGACGAGTTCAATTATCCTGTCAGCCGGAGATTGATAAAATTCACCTGCAATTTTTACGCCTTCCACCCATCCGGTTATGTCCCTGAATCTTTTGATATCCACATGATCGGGATGCCCTTCCTCAGGGCAGAATCCGAGAATTGTGGCGCCCATGCCCGCGCAGAACCGGGCATCGCTCAGGTTGTTTATTCCGCTTACTTTTACAAGGGTTATCAAACCCATGATTGCTGTTTCTTATTTGTTGATCTTTTTTGGCGCCCCTGAAAGAATATCCTCGTTTGCAAAATCCTTGTATTTTTCGAAATTCTTATGGAACTCATCCACCAGCTTATTCCCCGTAGCGATAAAATCACTCTGGTCCGTCCATGCTGATCTCGGGTTCAATACTTCCGAGGGTACCCCCGGGCAGCTTACAGGTATCTGGGTGCCGAAGATATCGCTCTTCTTATATTCAACGGAATCAAGCTTACCGTCGAGGGCGGCGGAGATCATAGCCCGCGTGTATTTGATATCGATCCTGTGACCCACTCCGTATTTGCCGCCGATCCAGCCGGTGTTCACCTGCCAGACATTCACTTTATGTGTCTGCATTTTTTCACCCAGCATTCTTGCATAAACTGTAGGATGAAGGGGAAGGAATGCAGCTCCGAAACAGGCTGAAAATGTGGTCTGGGGTTCCTTTACACCCATTTCGGTGCCGGCTACCTTGGCGGTATAGCCTGAAATAAAATGATACATGGCCTGGCTGGCATTGAGCTTGGAAATCGGGGGCAATATGCCAAAGGCATCCGCGGCCAGGAAAAATATGTTTTTCGGGACGGGGCCGACGGACGGGATCACGGCATTTTTTATGAAATGCAGGGGATAGGATACGCGGGTATTTTCAGTTACCCTCGAATCGGAATAATCAACCACCCGGGTGCCCGGGAACAGGCGTTCATTTTCCTCAACGGCTCCGAAGGTTATGGCGTTCCAGATGTCCGGTTCCTTTTCGCTGGAAAGGTTGATGGTTTTGGCATAACATCCGCCTTCGAAATTGAATATGGAACTTTCAGTCCAGCCGTGTTCATCGTCACCGATAAGGTTTCGTTCGGGATCCGCCGACAAGGTAGTTTTACCGGTACCGGAAAGGCCGAAGAAGATGGCGGAATTCCCGTCCTTGCCAATATTGGCGGAACTGTGCATCGGAAGCACTTTATGATCCTGTGGAAGCTTATAGTTCAATACGCTGAATACTCCTTTTTTAATTTCTCCGGCATAGGCTGTCCCTCCAATGATCATGATGTTTTTGGAAAGGTTCAGGATGGCAAAATTATTTTGCCTCAGTCCAAACCGGCCCGGGTCGGCGGTGAATTCAGGTGCGCTGATAACTGTGAAATCCGGCTTGAATTCAACGGCTTCTTCCTTGCCGGGACGGATGAACATGTTATAACAGAACAGATTCTGCCAGGCCAGGGTATTGATGAAACGGCATTTCAGCCGGTACTTCAGATCGGCTCCCGCATACCCGTCCCTGACGTACAATTCCTTGTCGTATAGGTAACGGATCATTTCCTGGTAAAGAACTTCAAAATTTTCCGAAGAAATCGGCTGATTGATCTGGCCCCACCAGATGGTATTTTCTGTCAGGCTGTCCTTGACAATATACTTGTCTTTAGGAGCCCGGCCGGTAAAGTAACCTGTATCCACCATCAGTGAACCACGGTCGGAAAGGATACCTTCCTTTTTTTGCAGGGATTCCTCGTATAACTCGGCGGGAGAATAGTTCCAGTGAACCCTGGCCGATCTTATGCCAAGATCGTACAGGTCATGTTTTGGTTTCAATCCGGTTTCAATCATAATTTTTTCTGGTATAAAAAAATTAAATTAAAAATTTTTGGGAATCCAGCTTCGCTGCATCTCATCGCTCGCAAAGGTATGGCAAAAATGTATATCAAATAATGATCGATATAAAAATACGGGTGTCGCTTTTGCAGGCGAAATTTATAAAAAAATTTAATTCGCCATGCATGGTTCGATATTTATAAAAAATTTTTAATTCAGCCCGGAAATCAGGGCGTTATTTAACGATATATTAAAAGATCGGTAAATTTTTCAGATATTGGTAATAGGTGACAGGAATCAATTTCTTAAATGATTTTTATCCTTTCGCCTGTTAATCAGCTCTAGATATTTTTGTTGTTTTGAGTGTATAGATCAATGTATGCCATGCATCCATTTTCTCAGCAGCGGGGTAAGCAGGAGTAGCAGGGCTGCAGAGCCGAGCACAATATAAACTCCCCAGGTCATATACACATTTGAAAATGCTCTCAGCGCTTCATCCTTACCCGTTTCTGCCTGTGGAGTGGCAATGAGCTGGCCCAGGAATCCGGCTGTTTTTTCTGCCAGGGCGATGGAAAGGAACCACGATCCCATGACAAATCCGACGATCTTCCCCGGCGATAATTTAGTCACTACCGACAGGCCGACCGGGGATATGCTCAGTTCCCCGAATGTGTGGAAGAAATACATAAGGATCAGGAACGCAACGGGGATCAGCTTGTCCGTCCCGATAACGCTTCTTGTTCCCGCCACGATGATCATATAACCGATGGAAAGCATGAAAAGTCCCCAGAAAAATTTTATGGGTGTATAAGGCTCGATCTTTAATTTCCTGAGTTTTGTCCAGATAAGTGCGAACACAGGAGCCATCAGGACGACGAACATGGCAGGCACGGCCTGGAACTGGGAGGCCACGAGACCATGTTTATTTACGTAGCGGTCGGTGAGAATATTGAGAGACCCCCCTGCCTGTTCATAAAGGGTCCAGAAGATCATGTGAAAAAAGAACAGGATCACGAATGCAACGAGCTTCTTGCCTGCTATTTTATCCGTCATCCTGAATGCCGTGATGAGCAAATACCCCAGGCAAATTATTCCCACCAGGGAAAGGATATAACTCGTTATTCGTTCATAATCCATCAGGATGCCGAATAGAAGGATCATGATCAGCGTGCCGGCAACCAGTATCCAGACAATTTTAATACCCATGAACCATGGTTTCTTTAACGAGGCCGGATCAGGCGGAGAACCTTTCTCACCGTATTTCCTGGTATTGATCCAGAATACAATGAGGCCCAGTACCATTCCGATCCCGGCGGCAAGGAATCCGTACGACCAGCTTATCTCCTGGCCCAGGTATCCACAGGTTATGGGTGCAAGAAAGGCCCCCACATTTATCCCCATATAAAAAATTGTGAAGGCGCTGTCTTTTCTCTTGTCATTCTGATCATAAAAGGTGCCCAGGAAACTTGAAATGTTGGGTTTGAAAAATCCGTTCCCAACGGCAAGCATGGCAAGTCCTGCAAAGAAGAAAAACTGGTTCCCGATAGTTGACGCAAGGGTAAATTGCCCGAGCGACATCAATATCCCCCCTGAAAGGATCGCGTACCGGAATCCGACTACCCGGTCGGCCACCATTCCACCGATCACGGGCGAAGCGTATAACAAGGCAGTATAGGCACCATAAATTCCATAGGCCCTTATATCGGCCCGTCCCTGTTCCATCTTTATAAACAGGTCCTTGGTCATATAGAGGATCAGCAGGGCACGCATGCCGTAGAAAGAAAACCGTTCCCACATTTCAGCAAAGAACATGGTGAAAAGGGCCCCGGGGTGGTATTTCTTCTGGTTAAAAATAATAACAGTTACCCAGACGGCCACACCTGTCCAGGCGGCAACGATCAAAAGCAGGCCTGCCTTCATATAGGATTAAATAGTCAGATTTTGCTAAAATATGGATAATCGGGTAACGAAGAAACTTATTAATGAATTTTCCTTCGGTCCGGACACTTGTTCAGCTTGTCTGCATCCGGTTTTGATTTTTTCGGATTTATTGATGATTTTTTTACATTTGATTTTTAAATTACCTATATGAGATCAGTTGTTCCAGTCATCGATAAAGGCAAGTACGGGGATTTACTGATTTCCTATAATGGAAGGCCTACCGGGGAAATGATCAATGTGCTGATTCACCTGATTGAAACCAAACTCATTCTTCTGCAGACGGAAATACCCGTAAGAAAAAG
>JBJKSY010000102.1:0-3512 GCA_046703645.1 Cyclobacteriaceae bacterium | reverse complement strand
GGATTGGATGAAGATGAGCAGAAGATCCTTGATGATACGGCCAAGAAGCTTGAAGCCTACGAGGAATTGAAGTGGGCCAACCAGTTTATTTCACAGGATTATATTACTGCGTTTGAGAGAGCCCGTGAATACCTGAATGAAACCATCGGAAAATACGAGAGGGAAAAGAGGCTGCATTACCTCGACCTTGTATGGAAAGCCAATAATCAGAAAGGCTATATCACAGAAATGGAAGCTACGGCTATGCTTAAGCTCGCCAAAGACTGGGGAGTGGAAAGGGATCTTATCGATCTAGTTAGGAAGTAGACCCACTACCCGGCCTGTCAATCACCCGCAGGTCCGCAACCATCATTCAAAAATTATTTTCTGCATTTCCCTTTATTGGACCGGGTCCGGAATTAAGTTTTGAAAAACAATTGCACTTATTACTTTTAAAATTCTTTTAACCCGGTGATCAGGAATCTCCTGCTTTCAAGTGGCGATTTAACCCGGAGCCCGATAACATTTAACAGATCCCCGACAATCAATCTGATAACAATTAAGATTCAGGGTCCAAGATTTTAATTGAATCCGTTGCAGACATAACGGGTAAATTTCCCGGCAGGAATTCATTCACCATACTCCCGGGATCAGCCGGTAAGGCACTTTTTGTTTATATTCCCTGTATCCTTCAAGTTCATTCATGAGGGTATCGTCTTCGAGTTTGGTTCTTATAATCAGGACAATCATTAAAACTATTGCCGGAATGAATGTCCATGGGGAATCCAGGAAAAACGGACAGAAGATATAAAATAAAAGAGATCCGGCATATCCCGGGTGCCGGATCCACCGGTAAGGCCCGTTTTTTTCTACTACCTGCCCCCTGTCCGTCTGGATACGAACGGTGCCAGAAAAAAAACGGTTCTGAATAAATGCATAAGATCCTAAAATGAAACCTGTAAATATTCCAAGCAATGAAATAATCTTCAGCCACCAACCGAAGGTATCAAGCCCGTTATACCTGGCATCCAGGCCTGCGCTTACGGAAATCAGGATCCCTCCAATGCCAAGCAGCGGGGCCAATATTTTATCCCAGGGTTTTGTGTCAGGTTGATCCATAAATCCGGCCCGTTCCTTCAATATATCCGGGGAACGTTTCATTGCCATCCATCGGCTCAGGACAAATCCCAGGATAGTAATGGCGGCATATGCCCATGCTTCCCACCAATTCCATTTCCAGGAAATGAACAGGGGAAGCAAGGGAATAATAACAATTACAATAACCAATAAAATGATGACTTTCAATGTGAAGGGTTTAGCTGATGCTTCCATGATTAAAAAATTTAAAAAGGATAATGCCAATCAAAAAATTAACGGTTATGCTATTGTCCGTATCGGCCGGGAGCCTGTCGCTTAAAGGCTCATAATATCCTTAAACCGGGAAGACTGCCTGCGGCTGACCTCGATCTTATCTCCACCCTTAAGCTGGACCATCAGCCCTCCGTTGAACCATGGGTCAATTCTTTCAACCCAGTGCAGGTTAATAATATGTCGACGGCTTGCCCGGAAGAATGATTTTTCATCAAGCCGTTCTTCGAGTGCATTAAGTGACTTATGGATCATCGGCCTGTACTTGTCGAAGAATACTTTAATATAATTTCCATCCGATTCAAAATACCGCACATCGGTCAATTTCACGAACCAGCATTTTTCTCCATCCTTGACAAATACCTGATCCTCCGGTGTCAATTTCAAAGACCCGATCATATGGGTTTTTATTTCATCTTCCCTTTCGCGGGATGCCAGTTTGCTGATGCTGTCGGCAAGGCGGTCGGGCTGAATGGGTTTCAGCAGATAATCAAGAGCATTCACCTCGAATGCCCGGATTGCGTATTCATCGAAGGCTGTTGTGAATATTACCCGGGGAACGCTGTCGAGCATTTCAAGAAGTTCGAATCCATTTTTTCCGGGCATCTGGATATCCAGAAAAAGGACATCCGGGTTCAGCTTCTGGATCTTGTCGAGGGCATCATCCGCATTTACAGCCTCGCCGATAATCTCGATTTCGCTATGGGCCTGTAAAAGAGAAGCCAGCTCTTTTCTGGCCAGGCGTTCATCATCAATGATCAATGCTTTCATAGGCTAATGATTGTGGTATCGAAATTTTAGTTAAAACCGTAGAATTATTTTCATTTAACATCTCGAATGAAGCCTTTTCGCCGAACAACAGGCTTAAACGCCGCCTGGTATTCTCGAGCCCGTAGCCGGTTACTGAATGACTGAATTCGCCTGAGTTCATCTGACCGCTGTTACGGATCTGAATCTTCAGGATGCCTTCCTGATCAATGAATGCACGTAAAGAGATAATACCTCCGAGTGTCAGTTTGGATATGCCGTGCTTTATGCCGTTCTCAACGAGCGTCTGAATCATCAGAGGGGGAACCTGGCAGGATTCAGCTTCCTGGTCCACTTCAATATTTACCTGGAGACGTTCTTCAAACCTAATTGATTCCAGGGCCAGGTAATCCTTAACCGTTTTCAATTCTTCCCTAAGGTCGACAAGTTTCCGGCGGTTGGTCACCAGGGAATTACGGAGAATATTCGATAATTGGGTGACCGCAGTTTTGGATTTAACAGGATCCTCGTCGATCAGTGCGCGGATACTGTTCAATGCGTTAAAAATAAAATGAGGGTTCAACTGGGATTTAAGCTGGTTGAGTTCCATCTCATAAATTGCCGCTTCATTGTTCAGGTTCTGGTTGGTAATATCCACATAATGGTAAAGAAAATATATTGCCGCCCAGGCCATGTAAATAGCCATGGCAGCCACTATGTATACGAGGATATAATAAGGGTCAAGATCCTGGGCGACTATCGTATTAATAAGAATATAGGATAATCCGGTTTCGAATGCGTACCATGACATTCCCAGCAAAAATGTACTTACAAGTATCCTTGGAAGCAGCCTGATCATCCTGTAATTCAGCCAGCCAAGCCTTATGACGATGAGCCTGTATATATGGGTGGAGAAAAGAAAGTAGGCGGCTGTAAGGAGTATGCTGAGTATCTTGATTATCGAAAGGCTGTTATCCAGAAACAGGAGCAAAATATGCAATAGTGCATATATGCTCCAGCCCCATAACTGCAGCGACCAGTAAAGCCTGTTTTTCTTCCCGTTGCCAAACATAGTAATCGGTAAGGTTTACAATAATAAAGTTAAGAATTCAGTGCTTTTCAGCCAGGCAATATTATTTTAATGGCTTACCGGGTTTATAAAACCTTGATTTTTTCATTTAAGTGTGCTTAAGAAAAAGTTATTTTTCATCCGGCTTTCACTTCTCCACCTGATTAACTCAAACGGGCTATAATCCGGATTCTGGCCCTTTTTGGCAAGAAAACCTGGACAGGGGAACATTTTTTATAAATTATTCATTATCAAGGTAGAATGGTTCATGGTTGATAGGTTTTAGTTTCAATGTTTTGGTTCGGTATGGCCTGCTTTGCGGGCCATACTGTTTTATAATTCCCCTTTC
>JBJKSY010000101.1:0-13432 GCA_046703645.1 Cyclobacteriaceae bacterium | reverse complement strand
GTATTATACTGAATAACATCTTCATTCCTTAACTGGAAATCTTTTTTATTCTGATGAAACCAGGCGAACAACTGATCGTTAACCGGAGTCGTGGTCGCCCATATAACCACCGAGCCCGGAGAGTATTTGTTGACCAGCTTGATAATGGCTTCCACATTCCTTTTATAAAATTCAAGGGGAACCAGGTGTTCATTGCCTGTAGAATCGATGGTACGCAGGTCACCGAGACCGGAATTCACATGTATAATATCAAAGTGAGAATCTGTCACCCAGTCTTTAATGTTTTCCAGGATAGTGACTGTATTTTCCGGGTCGGTATCAGGGCCCCAGACCCCGGCCCTTCCTTTAAGGAAATCGGCTACTTTCGGCTGGTAACCCATTCGAATCGAATCCCCGATCAGGGCAACTTTTTTTTCGGGATCCGGCCTGAAACTGCTTCCTAAAACAAGTGTACCGGCAAGGACACTGGTCCTTAAAAAATCCCTCCTGTTTACCCGGTTTAAATTTAAGGTCATGCAAAAACAGGTTATATTCGTGATTGCGCAGTTTAATTTACTCTGAATAATATACAAACGGAACTCCTGTTCCTCTATTTCAATGAAAGGTCAACTCCCGGGAAAAAGAGCATCACATAGCTTCCTTACGATTTTCGCCAGCATTGGACTGGGGCTATGGCTGATCGTTATGAACTTTTCAGCCGAAGCACAGGTTTCAGTACAGGGAAAGGTTATTGATTCGAACAACAGTACGGGGTTGCCTGGAGTAAATATACTGGTAAATGATTCAACGGTTCACACTACCGACCTGAAGGGCAATTTTCATTTCCATGTACATTCCTATCCGGTTACCTTACAGGTTACTTACGTGGGCTATGAGAAAAAGGTCATTACTCTCAGGAAGCCGGGGATGGTGACTATTGAATTAAAAGCAGCCCAGTTTATGCTGGGTGAGGTGGTTGTTACTGCCTATGAATCACGGCAGCAGATCAAGGATATTCCAGGCAGTATTTCCCTGGTTACCCCTAAAGATCTCACCGTTGACAACGATGTCAACCTTGTTCCTGCCCTGAATAAAGTACCGGGCATCTTTATGCAGGAAGGATCCTATAATACCAACCGGCTGACCATACGCGGGATAGGCTCCAGGGAATTATTCGGTACCAGCAAGATCAGGGCCTACTATGATAACATCCCCCTCACAACAGGCGACGGTTCGACAACCATTGAGGACATCGATCCTATCCTGATCGACAGGATCGAGATCATTAAGGGCCCGTCTTCCAGCCTTTATGGAGCCGGGCTGGGAGGTACCGTGCTGATATCCTCTTTCCAGCCATCCCTTGATCAGAAAAGGATCCGTTACCAGGTAACGGGAGGGAGTTACGGGTATATAAAAAACGCGCTTACTGCGGAAGCCGGTTTTAACAAAACCCGTTTCGCGGCTGGATTCGACAAGGTCCATAGTAACGGTTACCGTGAAAACAACCGGTTCGACCGTACTACCGCCGGATTCTCTTCAAAGACCAGTATCGGCAAAAATTCTTCCCTTGCATTCCTTTTCAACTATGTAGGCCTTTATGGGCAAATCCCGTCCTCTCTTGATAAGAAAACTTATGATACGAACCCAAGGTCTGCAGCTTCATCCTGGTTAGCCACACGGGGATACGAAAACTATGATAAAAGCCTCACAGGACTTAGTTTCACCCAGGGGCTCGGCAAATCTTCCACATTGGATGCCTCGGTCTTCGGAAGCTATTTTAGTTCCTATGAAAGAAGGCCTTTTAACATACTCGCTGAACTGACACGGGCCTGGGGATCGAGGATAAAACTGACGCATGAAGGCAATTTATTCGGTAACCACCTTGAAACGGTACTTGGCTATGAATATTATGAGGACCGATATTTCTGGAAAACCATTCAGAACCTTAATAACCAGGAAGGTGTCTTGCTTTCCAATAACAAGGAAGGAAGAAGAAATATGAATGTTTTTCTTAAAGCCGACTACATACTTCCAACAAAGACCATAATTTCAGCAGGATTAAATCTGAATTTTACCGATTATCATTTCAAGGATATTTACTCCATCGACAGCGTGGATAACAGCGGATCCTATACTTTCGGACAGACTCTTTCTCCCCGCATTGGCATATCGCAACCGGTGAGCAGGGAATTTAATCTTTATGCCAGCATCAGTCATGGATTTTCTCCTCCTTCTCTTTCGGAGACTCTGACGCCTGCTGGGAAGATCAACCCGGACATCAAACCGGAAACAGGGATCAATTATGAGACCGGAGCCCGGGGTTTTCTTCTGCATTCTAAAATGTACATCGATTTAGCGCTGTTCTCCCTGCAGGTACGCAATCTGCTTGTGGCCCAAAGGATCGGAGCTGATGAGTTTGTCGGGGTGAACGCAGGGAAGACCAGTCATAAGGGAGTGGAACTGACAGCCAACTATAAAATATCCGGTAACCGGTCCGGAACCGTGCCGAACCTGGTAGCCTTCCTGACATACAATTATTCCGATTTTAAATTTCTCGATTACGTGGATAACAACATCAGCTATTCAGGGAACCGTTTAACGGGGGTTCCCGAAAGTGAGCTGAATGCCGGTCTTGATTTTTCCATGAAGCAGGGATTTTACGGAAACCTGAGCTTCCAGGCTATCGGAGTGATACCGGCCAACGACAGCAATACCGTTTTTACAGAAGCATACCATCTGGTTAATTTCAAAGCAGGATTCAGGCATTCCCTGCCCGCCCATCTGTCTATGGATCTGTATGGGATTATCAATAATCTTTTCGATGAAAAATATGCCTCCATGGTGCAGGTTAATGCTACCCCCGCGCCGAACGGTCCGAGGTATTTTTACCCGGGACTCCCGAGGAACTTTTACATCGGTCTTATTTTGAACTATGACTTTTAGCAGATTTCAGTGAAGGCTCGAATTCCTTCATACCCTTGAATAGTCTTTTCACCAGTGAATTATCTGAAAAATAATTATTCGGGTTGAAATCCGAATGAATGACCAAACCATACTTCGGGTTGGAATAAGCCGTTATCTTAATGGTCCTGATCCCTTTAAATCCGATGGATTCTGTAAGCACCGGCTGTGTAAATGCAGCGGGGTTAATATCGTCAACAAATTTGGTGTTGGATACATACCTTAATTCTGAAAGGTAATCCGCCACTTTTGCAGAATCGGCTTTTTTGGCTCCAAGATACCAGACACTGTCGGGTTTTATCAATGAAAATGAAGAATCGGCAGGATAGGTAAAAGCTATCTGCCTTATCGAATCGGGATTCACCTGAAGGACCATGGAATTCCGGAATTCGTTGGCACTGCTGAAATAGGAAATCCCCATGAAATTATCCGCTGAATAAACGGTATTGTCGTCATTCAGACGTACATAAGTATAAAAGCTCTGACGTCCCTGTATCCCAAATTTTCCAATAATGATGTCGAGGGTTTTCTTCGGCCCCTGGTAGACCTGCACCCTTGTGCCTGAAGTATCTACCTGGTATTCCGACCATTTTGATGGATCTCGGGTAACGATTCTGCCCGGCTCAATGGTCATCAAACCGCTGAGCGAATTCTTTACGCTGGCATCAGTGGCATCCACGGTTTTATTCAGCTTTGGAAGAGTCACTTTCCAAAGGTTATCCTTATCCTTGAAAACCTCGAAATGAGATCCTTTCCGGTCGACGATTATTTTGCTTACCTGGCTGGTATCGATGTTAACCAGTTCGGATTTGAAGGAACTGCTCCTTCCCGTATGACGGAAATAACGCAATGAGAAATATATCAGCGCCAGTGCGGCAAAGAAGATAACAAGGTGCAGTGTTTTAACTTTCCTGAACATCTGAAAAGAATTTGATTAATAATTTCCCTGAATCCACTTCTGTTTTTTCTTCATATAACGTTGCCGTCTGGCGAACCCGATAATTAACACCAGCACGATAGGCAGAAATACATTCAGGTATTTGATCAGGTTTCTTTTGGTATCATCCACTTTTTCCAGGGGCCGGTTTGTAACACCTTTGGTCCGGAGGTTAATAAGCCCCGTATCGTCGGAAAGCCATTCGATGGCATTAACTTCAAAATTTACATTATCTTCATTCAACTGCTGGGGCTGAGACCCTGTACCGTTAACGGCAAAGCTTCCATTGGCAATAACGATCATTTTTGAATTTCCCTTGCCGCCGAGAGGGCCTTTCGCCGCGATAGCCACCACCTGCTGCCCAAGGGTGAAATCGCTCTTTGACCAGTTCTTATTTATATCGATGTAGCTGGGTGCAGAAACAATTCCCGTATTATCCGAAGTATATGCCAAAGGGGTAATGGTTACGGCTGAATCCTTGGGAAGGTAAGTGATCGATGATACAAAGGGCAGGAAAAGGGATTCAATACCCTTTACGGCAGGATGATCGGAAAACTTTCCGATAATCGGGAAAAAAGGAAACGAGATCTGTGAATTCATGATGAAGGGACCCTGTTGCTGACGCACCGACACAGATCCGCAGGTAGCATCGACAAGGTAAGAGTCATTCACTGTTATTCCTTTCTTTGCAAGCCATTCTTTCATCCCGATATCCGGGGCGGTTCCCAGGTAAGCACGGTTAAGATTAGCCTGCAGGGGACTGTATGCAACGTATATGGCACCTCCCCCGTCAAGGTAATTATCAAGAATCTGAAATTGTTTCTGGGTGATAGTGTCCTGGGGATCGATGATTGCAACTGCCTTGTAGGTTTCCGGTATATGCGTGGTATCTGTAAGCTTCAGCTCGCTCACATCGTTAAGCACCGAAAGATCCTGATTTACCTGGGTCAATGCCGAAATTGGAGGTTCTCCATGCCCCGATGTAAAAGCGATCTTGTCTTTATGCTTGATGGATAGTTTCTTGATGGCGGTAGTCAGAGCATATTCCATACCGGCCCCTGGTTTTATGACCGGGATCACTTCGGTTTTATCACCCATCTGAAGAACGGCCCCCATATAAGCCCTCATCTGCTTTACCTGGTCCCTTTCGGTCACATTTACCATGATGGGATTGATACCTGCCTGCTGGGCTTTCGTCTCTGTCTGCTGGTCTTTATTGGGATTTATGAATTCATAAACCACGTTTCCATGGGACCGGTTCTGGTACTCGATCAGCAGGTCATTGAAATCCTTGCGCTGGCTTAATAACTGGGGAGGAAGATCCTTCGAATAGTACGCCTTAACGGTTACAACATCTTTAAGACCCGAAAGAATGTCCTTTGTAGCCCTGCTGAGCGTATATCTTTTATCAGCCGTAAAATCAAGTCTCACATATAGTTGTTCCGAAATAAGATTTATGACAATGATAATGGCCAGAAAGACCGCAATTTGTGTTATGACTTTATTTTTCTTCATAAACCTTTAATATTAATCCGGCATCAGTCGGTCCAGTTTCTTTTTGACAACATAGTTTCAGATAAAAGCAGGCCGACCAGAATGATAGAAAAGAAATAGATAATATCCCTGGAATCGACAACACCTCTTGAGATGGATTCGAAATGTGTTCTGGCGCTCAGGTAGTTGAAGATGTCCCCGACCACACCGGTAAGCTGGGAGGCAATCACATCGAAGAGGATATGAAAGAATATCCCGATAAACAAAGCCAGCAGAAAAGCAACGATCTGATTATTGGTGATACTGCTGGCAAATATGCCTATACTGATATACATAGCGCTGAACAGAAGCAACCCAAGGTATCCCCCGATGGTAGCGCCATGGTCGATATGGCCCAGGGAAGCTACGGTAAAGTAATAGGGAAGCGTACAAGCCAGGGCAATGGCAACAAGGAGGAAACATGCCAGGAATTTCCCCATCACGATCTGCCAGTCTGAAACCGCTTTTGTACTGAGCAATTCAATAGTTCCTGCCCTTGTTTCTTCTGCAAGCGAGCGCATGGTAATGGCGGGGATGAAGAAGAACAATGTCCAGTATGAAATGCTGAAAAACACGCTCAGGTCGGCCTGGCCGATCAGGAAAATATTATTTCCGAAAAGCCAGGTGAAAAACCCGCTGAGTCCCAGGAAAAGGATGATCATTACATAGGCGATCAGCGAATCAAAATAGGATGCCAGCTCCTTTTTTGTTAAAACCCAGATTTTATTCATGACAGAAAATTTTCATATTCAGTTTGTGACTTCACGGAATACATCTTCCAGCTTGGTTTCTATCCCTGATATCTCAAGCAGGTACCACTTCCTCTGGACGCAGAGATCAAATACCGCTTTCCTCGATGTGGATTCAGGTTTACTCTGTACGAGGTAAAATCCAGGTTTGGATTCCATGAGGCTTACTTTTTCTACGGTGGCAAGTCCCAGCAAAGCCTTTTTCACCTCCTCATCTTCAGCTTCGATCTGTACGCTTAGCAATTCCTGTCCCTGCGCCTGGTGACGCAATGTATCTGATGTTCCATCGGCTACGATCTTGCCCTTATTAATGATCAGTATCCGGTCGCAGGTGGCTTCCACTTCAGAAAGGATGTGCGAGCTCAGGATAACCGTTTTTTCTTTCCCGAGTTTTTTGATCAGTTTCCTGATCTCGATGATCTGGTTAGGATCCAGCCCGGAGGTCGGCTCGTCGAGTATCAGCACACTGGGATCATGGATCATTGCCTGTGCCAGACCTACGCGCTGTTTATACCCCTTTGACAATTCCCCGATTTTCTTATGTCTTTCAAGTCCCAGGCCGCATACTTCGATCATATCACGTATCCGGTGTGCAACATCCTGTTTACCGATTCCCTGGATCTCTGCACAGAATTCCAGGTAATCAATGATAGCCATATCAGTGTATAAGGGATTGGTCTCAGGGAGGTAGCCTATTCTCTTTTTGATTTCTTCAGGGTCCTGGCTTGAATTGAATCCTTCCACCGTTATGGATCCCTGCGTGGGGGCCATATAACAGGTGATGATTTTCATGGTGGTGGTTTTGCCGGCCCCGTTCGGACCCAGGAATCCGACAATCTCACCGGGCTGAACGTGAAAGGAGATATCATCAACCGCACTCTGATCCCCATATTTCTTGGTGAGATTCTCAACGATAATGGAGGCCATAATCAATAAATTTTAACGGTGGCAATGTTATACACTAACAAAAATAATATCAACTAATTGAACTTCTATTTAACATTTTTTAACCGGTCGACTAATTTTTTGAGAATTTTAAAAAATAAATTCC
This sequence comes from Cyclobacteriaceae bacterium, assembly GCA_046703645.1. Lineage (GTDB taxonomy): Bacteria > Bacteroidota > Bacteroidia > Cytophagales > Cyclobacteriaceae > DATDPY01. The sequence continues at coordinate 6,222 of JBJKSY010000101.1, read as the reverse complement.
AGGCGGCAAAGTAAAATAAAATTATCGAAAACAAAAATACCGGTTTGAATAAACATTGTTTCATTTGGGCAAATAGGCAAGGTCAAGTTGTCAGCCTGAAAGTTTACAAGTTTCTTGATTGGATCAGGGAAGTACAGGATCCGGCACATGCCAGATGTGCGGAAAAATATAATATATATAGAGCACAATGACCAGTATGGAAACAAGGTTCATTACAAATCCTTTTCTTGCCATTTCATGGATCTTTATATAACCGGAATTAAATACAATCGCGTTCGGCGGAGTGGATACGGGAAGCATATAAGCACAACTTGCGGATATGGCGGCCGCGATCATCAGTCCGTAAGGATGAAAACCCATGGCAATGGTAAGCGCCGCTATTATGGGCAGCATTATTGAGGCCGTTGCCACATTGGATGTGATTTCAGTCATGAAGTTTACAAGGGCGGTTACTATCAATAAAATCACCATGTAGGAAGCCCAGGAGTACTGGTTTAATCCTTTGCCAACCCATGATGCAAGATCCGTCTGGCTGAACCCGTTAGCGATTGCAAGTCCACCCCCGAAAAGTAAGAGTATTCCCCATGGCAATTTCCTTGCTGTTTTCCAGTCCAGCACGAAATCTCCTTTGCCTGCCGGTATAAGAAATAGCACAAGGGCTCCGAAAATCGCAATGATCGTATCATCAAGACCGGGAATTAATTTTGAAAACAGGAAAGTTCTTGTGATCCACAGAAATGCCGTCAGCACAAAAACAAACAAGACCTTTTTTTCCGGATTGGTGATTTTCCCCAGTTTTAAAAGCTCCTGGTGAATGGTATCCGAAACCTGCCGGAATTCCCTGATGGCAGGTTTATAAACTATCCGGGTAAGATAGATCCAGCAGATGAATAATATCGTAATACTGATGGGCAGGCCGATGATGAACCAGTTTGCAAATGAAATAGTGGTTTTATAGTATTGTTTTGCCACGGCTGAGAATACCACGTTGGTGGGTGAACCTATTAGGGTGGCCATTCCACCGATAGAGGCGGCATAGGCTGTTCCCAGCATGATGGAAATCCCGAACTTTCTTTCTTCATCTGCAGAATCCAGTCCTTCCTTCCTGAAGAATTCCCCGAACTGGGTGGCTACAGCCATGGCAATCGGATACATCATCATTGTGGTGGCGGTATTGGAGATCCACATGGATAAAAGCGCTGCAGAGAGCATAAAACCCAGGATGATGTTCCGCGTATTGGTTCCCACCAGGTGAATGATCGTGAGCGCGATCCTTTTATGGAGATTCCATTTTTCCATAGCCAGCGCTATCATGAAACCGCCCATGAAAAGGAAGACCATGCTGTTCCCGTATGATTCCGTTGTTGCTGAGATTTTAAGTGCCCCTGAAAGTGGAAAGATAATAATTGGCAGAAGCGATGTGGCAGGAATGGGAATAGCTTCAGTGATCCACCAGATGCCCACCCAGACAGTTCCGGCAAGTACGGATTTGCCGGGATCCGATAAACCCGCAGGATGGAAAAAATGCTGTAGAATTATAAACAATAAGGGGCCGGCAATGAGGCCCGTCGTCTTTCTGATTTGGTTACCCGTCATGCCATTCTCATCAATAGATAAACAAACAATCAAAATTTTTTTTTAATTGCAACAATTCACTATGATTAAATTTATTATTCTGACGCCCCGGCGGGAAAATTATACAGATATTCTTAACCAATGAAGAAAAAATTGAACGGCTTTCTGGACTTCCTGTCGTTAAATGATGAAAAAATAATACCTTCAAAATATGAAAAGATCGACGGTCAATAAAGCAGTTCAGGATGCTATGGATTGTTTTCAAAAACATCATTGGTCATTACCTCCTGTTCCGCGCTGGGATGTTACAGATTTCGGGCTGGGGGATTTCAGCAGTTACGGACTTGTGCTGATCAACCTTGCTGAGGAAAAAGAGTATTGCGAAAAACTTATGTATGCCAAAAAAGGAATGCATACGCCTATGCATGCCCATAAGAAAAAGAAGGAAGACATCATAGTCAGAAACGGTGTGATGGAAATACAGGTTTACAATGGCCTCCCTGATGATTCCAATAAAAATTCATTCATGCTTCAGGTAAACGGGGCTCTACGGCCAACAGGTAACGGAGATACCCTTCAGCTCCAGGCAGGTGAAAGGGTTACGCTTACCCCTGGAATTTACCACGAATTCTGGCCCATTAGCGATGAATGCATCCTGGGTGAGGTATCCACTGCCAACGATGACTCGAACGATAATTTTTTTGTCAATCCCGAAATAGGAAGATTTTCAGAATTTGTTGAAGATGAACCGCCATTGGTCAGACTGGTAAATGACAACTGAAATGGATAAACATGGAATAATTGCCGGAGGGAATTTCATACGTGATTACATCAGGGTTATTGATCAATACCCGTCTGAAGAAACTCTTTCCAATATTATTTCCACCGATTCCAATAATGGCGGGGCAGCTTATAATGTTTTAAAGGACCTGTCAAAAATGAAATCCGGATTCCCATTATACGGGATTGGGATGATCGGCGAGGATGAAACAGGCAGGGAAATCGTGCAGGATTGCAAGGCTCACGGGATAAACATGAAGGGGGTATTGACCACCTCCGGGGCCGGTACCTCATTCACGAATGTCATGATTTCGAGAGAGTCCGGCAAAAGAACATTCTTCCATTACAGGGGAGCCAATGCCCTGCTCGCTCCCGAACATTTTGAATTCAGCCTTTTCCCGGCTAAATTATTTCACCTTGGATATCCCCTGCTTCTCGACAGCCTGGATTCATTTTACGGAGATAATAAAACAGGCGCCTCTCTTGTTTTGGAAAAGGCCAAAGAGCATGGGCTCATTGTTTCGGTTGATCTTGTAAGCGTCAACAACGACAGGTTCAGGGAGATCGTCAGCCCGGTATTCCCCTTTACGGATTACCTGTTCATGAACGAAATAGAGGCAGAAAAACTGACCGGCATCCGCATCATTAACGGAAATAATCCCGATCTGAAAAAAATAACTGAAGCAGCAAACCTACTGTTGAATAAAGGCGTGAAAAATATCATTATTCATTGTGCAGGAGGCGCTGTTGCATGTTCCCGGGAAGGCATTGAAATTCAGGGGAGCGTATTATTCCCGGCCGATAAAATTGAAGGCACAACCGGGGCCGGCGATGCATTGGCTGCCGGGTTCCTTTATGGCCTTCATGAGGATCTTCCGGTACAGGAATGCCTTCGGTTTGGAGTTTGCACAGCCTGTTCCTGCCTGACCCATGCCACCTGTTCTTCCGGGATCGGGCCTGCCGGTAAATGCCTGGAACTTGGTGAAAGATATGGTTTCAGGGATCTGCGATAATTAGTTATTTTACCCACCTTTGTGAATAATTATACCAGGTGTTATTAAATTGCCAATAAATTAAACTTCATCATAACATGCCTTTAAATGATTCATTGAAAGCTGTGTCCAGGCATTTTATTCCCGTTGCCCTTTTTACAGCCCTGATGCTGATCTATTTCAATCCGGTATTTGAAGGGAAGACACTCGTGCAAACGGATGTCATCCAGATCCGGGGTACCAACCACGAGGTCCAGGAATACAGCGATAAAGGGGAAGAAGTTCTGTGGACAAATTCTTCTTTCGGGGGTATGCCCGTATTCAACAGTTCCGCGAAAAATCTCTATTATCATATTCACAGGTTTATCAATGCCATATTCCCTACTTCCGTCCTGCTGACCGTTCTGGGATTTATAGGGTTTTATATTCTCCTCCAAACCCTGGGAGCCGGAATGTGGCTGTCTTTTGCCGGTGCCGCGGGTTATGTTTTGTCCACCTTTAATTTTCTCAGCATACAGGCGGGTCATATCAATAAGGTTTATGATATCATGCTGATGGCGCCCGTACTGGCAGGGGTAATACTGGTTTATAACGGCAAGACCTGGAAAGGACTCCTTACCTTACTGATTTTTCTTGGAATGCAGATCTTCTATGGTCATATCCAGGTAAACTATTATCTCCTGTTCATGATATTCGGGCTTGTGATAGTATACGTTGTAAAATCCTATAAGGAAAAAACGCTTAAGAGCTTTATATACAGGTCCCTGATCCTTCTCGGGGTGGCTGTTTTAACAATGGGAGCCAACATCGTAAAAATATGGTCTACTTATGAACTGGCACCTTCCACTACAAGAGGAGGTTCCGAACTTACCGGTAAGGGAAAATCAAGTACGGGTCTCGATTACAACTATGCTTTCGACTGGAGTAACGGGGTTTCAGAGACATTCACCCTTCTGGTCCCCTATTTTAAAGGAGGGGGATCACAGGAAGACCTGGGAACCAACTCGAAAACATACGAGGCCCTTGTGAATAACGGTATCCCAAGGCAACAGGCAGCCCGGTATGCAGAACACATGCCGCTTTACTGGGGTGACCAGCCTTTTACAGGCGGGCCGATTTATTTCGGGGCAGCGATCTGTTTTCTGTTTCTGCTTGGCATGATCATCCTGAAGACGCCCCTGAAATGGTGGGCCCTCGTCCTGGCCATATTATCGATCGCTTTATCATGGGGGAAAAACTTTCCGCTGCTCACCAATTTCTTCTTCTACCACTTCCCCCTGTACAATAAATTCCGTTCGGTTACCATGATCCTGAGCATTTCACAATTGATTTTTCCCCTGATCGGGATCCTTGCCATCAATGAGATCATCTTCAGGAAAAATGAGATGAAAACTCCCCTTATAAAACATCTCTATACTTCTGCGGGAATCCTGCTTGGTCTTACCCTTATCTTTTTCGTGATGGGCGGAAGCTTGTTCAGGTTTTCAAGCCCCCAGGATTCTCAATTTCCGGAATGGCTCATAAACTCCCTGAGAGACGACAGGATCTCAAAGCTCAGGACGGATTCCCTACGATCCTTTATGATCATTCTGGTAGCAGCGGGCCTGATCTGGCTTTACCTTACCGATCGCCTTAAAGAAGGCAGGATGATCCTTTTCCTTTCAATAATAATTATCATCGACTTGTGGACCGTAAACAAACGCTACCTTAAGGACAGCGATTTTCAGAATAAAAGAAGGATCGAGCAACAGGCTTTTTCCATGACCCCGGCCGACAAGCAGATTTTAAAGGATACCACAAAATATTACAGGGTTCTCAACCTGGCTACGGATACCTTCAATGACGGGGTTACATCTTATTATCACTTTTCCGTGGGAGGCTACAGCGCCATCAAACTGGAAAGATACCAGGAGCTGATTGAAAACCATATAAGCAAACACAATATCCGGGTACTGGATATGCTGAACACAAAATATATAATAATCCCCCAGAAAACCGGTGAGCAGGTTCAATATAACCCGGGTGCCCTGGGTAATTGCTGGTTCGTAAAAAATGCGCAGATCGTTGCCAATGCCGATGAAGAAAATGAAGCCCTGAACCATTTTGATCCTGCCACGACAGCACTTGTAGATAAGAGATTTGAACAATACCTTCAGCCCATCTCTTACGATTCCACGGCTTCGATATCGCTTACATCCTATGATCCGATGAAAATGCAATACAGGTCAAAGGCCAGCGGTGAAGAACTGGCGGTATTTTCAGATATTTACTACCAGCCGGGCTGGCATTCCTACATTGATGGAAAGGAAGTGCCTCATTTCAGGGCTGATTATGTGCTCCGTGCAATGATGGTTCCTGCCGGTGAACATTCGATCGTTTTTGAATTCCGTCCCAATTCCTATTTCATTGGAGAAAAGGTTGCTGCGGCTGCCTCCTCCATAATCCTTATTATTTTATTGCTGGATATTTATATAATCGCCTGGAAGAAGAAAGAATAATTACCTGACTTCCGGAACATAAGTTTTATTGGTGTTATCCTTCTAATTCTACTGGCGCGGAAGTTTATGGCCCCAATTTCCGTACTATAAATTTTATTGATGTTATACTTATTCCGGCGCGGAAGTTCTGGCGCTGAAGTTACTTCCGTGCCTTGTAGTTACTATTTCTCTAATTTTCTTTCGTACAATTTCTACTGGCGCGGAAGTTACTTCCGTGCCTTGTAATTACTATTTCTTTACTTTTCTTTCGTACAATTTCTACTGGCGCGGAAGTCTCTTCCATGCCTTGTAATTATTATTTCTCTAATTTCCTATTGTACAATTTCAGATATGCATCAGCAATTTGCCGCATGGAATAATTCTCAACGGCAAATTTT
>JBJKSY010000100.1:0-3373 GCA_046703645.1 Cyclobacteriaceae bacterium | reverse complement strand
CCACCTCCGGGCTCGAAAATCCCGGGAAGCTGGATTCGCTGGATCATATCTACCTGGTGCCGGTAAGCTTTCCTGAATCGAAGAACATTTATGTCGATTCAGTTTATCTCGATAATCCCTACCTGATACAGGGTGAAAAAAACAACCTGAACATCATCCTGAAAAACGACGGAAATTCAGATGCTAACGAGGTACTTGTGAATCTTTATGTGAACGACCTGCAGGTTGCCAATACTTCCACATCCATCAGGGCGGGAAATTCCGCTAAAATTATCCTGCAGGTGAACTTCCCGTTACAACAGTTGAACAAATGCCGCATAAGCTTTAATGATTCCCCGGTGGCATTCGACAATGATTTCTATTTTATCCTGGCCCTTTCAAATCATATTGACGTTGTGGAGATCAAACCCGATGACAAAACTACTGTCGTGGAAAAGGTATTCGGCAACAGGGATCTTTTCGATTTTAAGAGTTTCAAGGAAGGAAATATGGATTACAATGCAGCCCGGAATGCCGATCTCCTGGTATTGAACGAACCGGGTCCGAAGGATAATTCCATGCTGACGCTCCTGCAGGATGTTTCGAACCGTGGGGGTACTTTGCTTCTTGTGCCTGGAATAATGCCGGGGAAAAGTGATATTATATTGCCGGGCATCGACCTGCATGCCTCGCGCGATTCGGTAAGTGTTAAGGAAACGCTGGCTAACCCGGATCTTGCCAATCCTTTTTTCTCTGAGGTTTTTGAAAGCGCTTCGGAAAAATTCACAATGCCTGAAGCAACGGAATCCTATATTCTCCCTGAAGCCGATAACATACTTAAATTCCGTGATGGCCGGGTATATCTCACAAAAACCGATAATATGTACCTGATGTCATGTCCCCTCGAAAAGGATTTTACGGATTTTCCCGACAATGCGCTCTTTGTGCCGGTCATGTACCGGATTGCCATGACAAGCAAAAAAACCTTCAATAGCCTGTATCACACCATGGATAATACGGTTCTCGATTACCATGTGGATTCATTGGCCACTAATGCAATTGTAAAGCTGGTCAGCGATAAAAAAGAAATTATTCCCACTCAACGCATTAACGGCAATGAGCTGGTTCTGGATATCCCAAGGCCGGAATTATCGGCGGGTTTTTATGATATTCGTGCTGAAGGTCTTCCGCCGGGGGCTGTGGCATTTAATTATGAACGGGCTGAATCCCGGCTCGCCCAGTTGACCCCGGAACAATTAATGCATATTTTTTCAGAAAATTCAAATGTCAAAGTTTTTAATATAAAAGATATTAATAAATTTGGCGAGATATTAAAGGAGAATTTCCTGGGGAAGTCGTTATGGAAATACGCATTGATGCTTGCCATGATTTTTTTATTGGCGGAAATTCTTCTTATAAGATTTTTGTAATATGAAAATATTCATAAAGTCCGCGCTCATTGTCGATCCTAAATCAGCTCATCATTTAAAGAAACGTGACATCCTGGTAAAAGACGGCATAATTGCCTCGATAGGTGCTGAACTTAAACAGGAAGGCCAGGTGATTGAAAGCAAATCGTTACGGGTGTCCCCGGGCTGGTTCGACATGCGGGCCAATTTCTGCGATCCGGGTTACGAATATAAGGAAGACATCATCAGCGGATGCCTGGTGGCTGCTGCAGGCGGATTTACCGGGGTAGGGATCCTCCCGAATACCAAACCGGTGATCCAGTCGAAAAATGAGATCAGCTATGTCTTCAAGAAAGCACAGAATTGTATTACTGAAGTTTATCCCTACGGGGCAGTAACACATGATACCTGCGGAGAAGAGCTGACCGAGATCCTCGACCAGTTCAATGCCGGTGTCCTGGCTGTTACTGATGGCGAAAGACCCATCTGGAATACGGATATCCTGTATAAAACCCTGCAGTACCTCAGGAAAAACAACGGGCTCCTGATCAATAAGCCGGAAGATAAATGGCTGAATATGCTGGGCCTGATGCATGAAGGTAAAGTAAATGCCAGGCTGGGACTGAAAGGTATGCCCAGGATTGCCGAGGAAGTGATGATAGAAAGGGACATCAGGATACTCGAATACGCGGGCGGCAGGCTTCATCTTTCCAATATTTCCACGGCCGATTCCGTGAAATTGATCCGCCAGGCCAGGAGAAAGGGATTGGACCTGACCTGCGATACTGCCTTCTACCAGCTTGCTTTCGACGATACGGCTTTGATGGACTTTGACACGAATCTGAAAGTCGATCCCCCGGTTCGTGAAAAAAGCGATATCCGGGCCCTGGTGTCCGGCTTAAAGGACGGTACGATCGATGCTGTTGTCTCCAGCCATACGCCGCAGGATACGGAGGGCAAAAGACTGGAATACGACCTTGCCGAATATGGTATGACCGGCCTGCAAACCGTATACCCTGTATTGAACAATGCACTTGGCAATAAAAATGATGAGCTTATCGTCAGGCTTTTGTCCGAAAATCCCAGAAATATCCTGGGACTTCCCGTACCGGTCATTAAAGAAGGTGAAAAGGCCTGTATGACCTTGTTCGATAATTCGGCCGAATGGGTATTTGATCAGAAAAATAATAAGTCAAAATCGCAGAACAGCCCGTTTTTGAACAAAACCCTTACGGGAAGTGTTATCGGTATCCTGAATAAAGGAAAATCGTTCATCAACCCCCGGTAACCGGATGAACCTGAAAAAACCGATCATTTATATACCTCTCCGTTACGGCTTGGTGGCCTCCTGCTTGAGTATCTTTATCTTTTCCTTTCTTTATTACCTGCACCGGAATCCCTTATTATTGCCTTTTATCCTCGATTTCAGGCTGATAATTTTTCCTATATTCCTGATTTTCGCCATTCGTGATTATCAGATAAATAAGAATAACGGTATTCTTCATTTCTGGCAGGGAATGTCAATCGGAATGTTGTTCGTGATCGTGGTAGGATCTATTATGGCCATCTATCTGTTGGTTTTCGGAGGGCTTATTGTTCATGATTTTACTTCAAATTACATCCGGGGAACATTGCATAACTTTTTATCGATAAAAGATAATTTTATTGCTCAATACGGGGAAAAAGAATATGACAGGGCATTAAATGTGATTCAGAAAAAAGTCAGCCATACCGGGTTATCCACACTTTCACTCGATTATTTTATAAAAAGTCTACTTCTTGGAAATGTTTTGACTTTTTTGATATCTTTATTATTCAGAAGAAATAAGTAATATAATTTTCCAGCCAGTTGGGAAACCTGGTAAAACCGGGGAATTCAACGGATAAAATTTTTTCAGTACAATAAATTTTAAAAAAATGGAAGAAAAACTCACTATTAAACAGGTAGGTATAAGATACGGCATTTATCTTATGCTGGTATCAAT
>JBJKSY010000099.1:0-6146 GCA_046703645.1 Cyclobacteriaceae bacterium | reverse complement strand
GATTAATATTCCCATTCACGGAAATTTAAATTCCCCGGTTCGTTATATTCTATTTTACCTTTTCCCTTCTTTCCAGCAATTCCCTCCATGTGGTCAGGATAATATGGTGGTCTTCAATATATTTTTTCAATGCGGGATCGAGCATGGCAAGCATATCTCCTTTCCTTGTGTATCCCGAATCCGAAATATAATGAAAAGTGGAAGAAGGATCCGTACAATGCATAATTATCATTGTAATTCCCGGTTTAATTTCTTCCAGCGCCTTAATGTATTCAGCCGTTCTGTAATGCTGCAAAGCCTGGTCACTTGTTTTGGCGCTGTCCGGCACCGGCCAGTCATAGCTATCGTTGTACAGGTCATCCAGCACGGGCAAACCCGCATTCCAGAGCTGGAGTCCAATTTGTTTCATCTGGTCGCCCATTGCTTTAGCCAGGGGATTGGACTTAAGGATCTCCGTATCGTGGCCTCCTGGAAACATGACGGGGATCCCGTTTTCCATGCCCAGTTTCAGATAGCTCTGAAGGAATTCGGGCTTTGCAAACAAGGTTCCCATATGGGAATCAAGGTGGGTGGGTTTCACTCCCATTGATCTAGCAAGGTCCAACTGGGCTTTGATTTCCTTATCAACATCCTGGGGACTAGCATGGGCTACAACTTCAGCTACTGTCTTGTAAAATTTGCCCTGGCTGTCCATCAATGTGGGAACTTCCGGTCCATCCACCGGACCCCAGCGGTAATTATTCCATTCCGAAGTCAGGGTCAGATGTATTCCGACATCAAGGCCAGGATGTTCCTTCATGTATGCTACAAAGCCCGGCACCCAGGAGCATGGCATCATGAGGCTGCCGGAGGTGGCAATTCCGTCGGTCAATGCTTTAATGGCGCCAAGGTTGGAATCAATTGACATACCAAGGTCATCTACATGGAGGATAACGACTTTGGCCCCTTTGGGAAATCCCAGTTTTTCAGCATAGGTTTCCTGGGCTGCAGCCTGCTCAGAAATCAACAGCAAGGTGCAGGCAAAAAGAATTAAAAACTTCATCAGATTAAAAGTTATTTTGAGGAATAAAACCGGGTACGAATTTGAAGGAATCCTGTCAAATGAGCAAGTCTTCCTTCCATCCCCTGATTACCAGGTCTATATTTTCCGGTTTTGAATTTCCCAGGTGGTAGCGCGTATCGGCAATGGCTATGTGTTTCGGCGGAGGATTTATAGGCCTTTCCTCCCCGAACTGTTCTTTTCTTTTAGCCTGGATGATCCACATTCCCGTAGCATCTGCTGCCACCGGGTCTGCGCTGACAATCAGACCGTTATATGACCATATATACTTGCTGCTATAGTGGGTAGGTCCCACGTTGTGGAACATGGGAGTGAACATGACTAGAATATTCAGCCGGGTTTTTCCCTTTACATTGGGATAGAACCAGGTCTTGGCAAGGTCGGCACAGGAATCCGGGTGGAGGGAAGGCGGGTTTTCGCAGAACTGGATGTAATTTTTCAGCAGGGTCCCTACCCCTGACCAGTCATGGGTGCGCATGGGACGTGTGTTGATAAGGGCAGTGGCACGCTGGAAGACCGGGTCGCGAAGAATTCCCCGGTCGTTTATGCTTATATCCTTTTCCTTTACCCCGCAATCCATGACCCTTTTTTTAATGGCAGATTCCACCTCGGGAGGTGTCGGCAGGTAGTTCCAGGCATTGGTCTTGATTCCCACAATATCCGACGAATGAATAAATTTTCCCCAGGCTTCCCGGGTATCATCGGATTGGGCCAGTTGCCTGACTGCTTCATCAAGCATATCCTGCACGACTTCGCTTCTCAGGTTATTCCCGTCGAAAAGATCCTTATTCCTGATAAGCACAACCTTTGACTTTTCCTTTTCTGAAGCCAGTAATTGTTCCGGCAGGCTCATATAAAGCAGACCTGAAACAGCGGCGAGGGAGGTCTGTTTCAATAATTTTCTCCGGGAAATTTTCCCGTTCCTGAAGTTGAATGAAGTTTTCATGTTAAAAAATATTAATCAATTGATGTAATTCTGTTTTTAGGCAAACTTTATTACCATGATTTAATAAAATAAATATTATAAGGAACCTTTAATATCTTCCAGCAGTTCCCGGGCCGAAGGAATATCCGGGCAATTGAAGACCACCACTATACAGGAATCTTTCATCCCGGCTAAAATCCGTTTTCCATAATCATCTTTCCCCTCATGATCCGTATTCAGCCCGGTTTTATTACAGAATTCCCCGAAGTTTACCTGCGCTTTATCCTGTGAATTGTATTGAACAATTAAGGCACATACATGATTCCCTCCTAAATTATATTTGGCAAGTACTGCATCGCAGGCGGTATCGATATGCAGTACATTTTCATCAGAGAGATAACAATAGGTATTCTGCCATATCGAATGATTGAACCACATAACGCTGGCGGGGTCAAGGTTTTTACCGGGAAGCAACTTCGTAATGGCAGGAATTTCACCCAGTGAATGAATCGCCTTATCGATCATTCCCGCGAGGTTCAGAATCGCCTGTTTCATTCCCGGGTCATTGCCCCTGCTGGTGACCGAAATATAATACCGGTCTTTCCAGAAGATAAGCGCATCCCCGTAATTCTGGGAACCCTGGCCGAAATCATTTTCAACTGTATCACGGGAATGGCTGAAAACCCCGAATGCATTTTTTGAATTTCCCATGTCGAATATATCGGCATATATCCCGGTTCCGGGATCTTTAGTGAATTCCCTGTGTACACCGCCCACAAATCCATAGGAAAGGTAAAGCTCGGCGCCGCCGTCGATATATCCGTAAAGATTCCTGTTATCAAACCATCTTGCCTTTTCGGTGCATTGCCATCCCGGCAATGAATCGGGAAGAAAGGCGGAAATATCAGGAGCTGTTAAATGCATAGGCATTAAAAAATGAAATAGAAAAAAAGTTGTTAATGCAGTGATCAATGGAATAAAAATTCGGTTTTAATATATCCTTTTCCGCTTATTTAAACAAAGGATGAATGATTTTAATAAGAAATGGTTTATTATAAATTTACCTTTAGTTTGTAAATTATATCATTATGAAACCGATAACAATATTTTCCCTGTTATTAATATTTGTCCCCGGCCTGGCATCCGGCCAGATATTTCCTCCGATTGATATACCGAAGCGAATTCAACTTCTGAACCCGCCCACAGCCAGGGTTCATGCTATTCTTGATACGGATACGTTTAATGAAATCGATGACCAGTTCGCCCTGGTATATGCATTGCTTTCCGGCGATAAAATCGATCTGCAGGCTGTATATGCAGCGCCCTTTTTTAATGACCGGTCCTCCGGCCCGGGCGACGGGATGGAAAAAAGCTACCAGGAGATCCTGAAGATCCTTGGAATGATGAACAGGCCGGCGGCGAATTTCGCATTCAGGGGGAGCAACGGGTTCCTGAAAGATCTTAAAAGCCCCTACCGTAGCGATGCCGCCCTCGATCTTATAAACAAGGCAAAAAAAAGCTCTGCGGATAATCCCTTGTACGTGATTGCGACAGGCGCTATTACCAATGTTGCCAGCGCCATACTGATCGATCCGTCCATTATAAATAAGATCGTGGTTGTCTGGCTGGGAGGGAACGGGCATCACTGGCCGGACACGCATGAATTCAACATGGCAGGTGACCTGCTGGCGTCGCAGTTGATATTCAACTCGGGCGTTCCGCTGGTACAGGATCCCTGCACACCTGTGGTCACACATTTTACAACCACTGTTCCGGAAATGGAAAAATATGTAAAAGGTTATGGCAGGATCGGGGATTACCTGTTCGGCATTTTCAAGGCGTATAACCCCGGTGATGAAAAAGGATGGTCAAAGGTGATCTGGGATATGACAGCCGTGGCCTATGTGGTCAACTCCCAATGGACCCCTTCCAGCCTTGTTCATACACCGATCATAACGGATCAATATACTTACAGCTTCGATGATAACCGGCCTTTCATGCGGTACATTTATTTCATTGACCGGGATCCTATATACCGCGATTTCTTTGATAAATTGGAAAAGTATTCAGGCAAATAAATTTTTTAATCAGTTAATTAATTTCTTTGCCTGGCATGATCTGCTGGTCTGATGTTTAACTTACAATAACAGGAATATGAGATATTTAAGAGTGGTTATAATTTTGATGATACTGATTCCGGCTTTTCAGGGATTTTCTTTAGCCCAGACAAATAGGGAACCGATCTATGATCCCTCGGCCAACGCCCAGATGCAGATCGAGACTGCCGTGGCAAGGGCCGCTTCCGAAAATAAGTTTGTATTTATTACAATCGGGGGCAACTGGTGCAGTTGGTGTTACCTGTTCCATGACTTCATCGATAATAATCCGGACCTGAAAAATTACATCGAAGATAATTTTGTAACAATCCATATCAACTATTCCAAAGAGAACATGAATAAAAAGGTCCTTGCGTCCCTGGAATACCCTCAACGTTTCGGATTCCCGGTATTTGTGATCCTCGATAAATCCGGGAAAGAAATTCATATCCAGGATTCTTCCCTGCTGGAAGAAGGTCATGGTTATAATAAGGAAAAAGTCTTTAATTTTTTCAGGAACTGGAGCCCGGATGCTACAGATAAATTCAAAGAGCAATAATTCACGGCCTCCGGTTAAAATACCAGATTGTCTTAGGCCAGGTTTTGCCTGAGTTATGCGAAGAGGCTAGAAAAAAAAGACAATGCAACTCCAGTCCACTTTTATTTTCATTATCAGGGATAAACTATCTTTATTGTATATTGCAGGGTTACAAAGATGACCGTTACCCTGATCTTAAAATTTCACAAGGAGCTGAATGATTTCCTTCCGTCGCGGAAACGGAACAGGTTTTATAAAGTCTTTGCCGGAAGCCACCAGTCAATGAAGGATATTATCGAAGCGGAAAGTGTTCCCCATGCAGAAGTGGATGTAATATTAAGAAATAAAAAGCCGGCTTTTTTTACAAGTCACCCATTACCGGGTGACAGGGTTGAGATCTTTCCCCGTCACACACTCGTATCTGATATAAAAACTCATCTCCAGCCTGCGGAATTGAAGCACCCTAAATTCCTTGTTGATGAAAATCTCGGAAAACTTGTAAAACGAATGAGAATGATTGGTATAAATACGGCCTACTTTAAAGGAGGCAGCGACAAGGAACTTGTAACACAGGCGCTCCATGAAAGAAGGATCATCCTTACCCGTGACGTGGGAATCCTGAAACGTGCATCCGTTAAAAGAGGGTACTGGTTACGCAATGACAATCCAGACCGGCAACTCACTGAAATCCTGAAACGATACCAGCTTGTAAAACATGTCAGACCTTTTCATCGCTGCATGGTCTGCAACGGGATCATAAAAAAAACCGGCAGGAAAATTGCCGCCAGGGAAGTCCCTCCGCGAACCTTACATTATTTCCTTGAATTCTTCCGGTGCAGCTCCTGCGGGAAAATATACTGGAAGGGCAGCCACTATGAAAATATGACGGAAAAAATTCTGCGGCTTATAAATTAGAACAGACTGAAAAGTAATTCATTTTCTCCGGGAAACATTCCCTGGCGAAAGACCAGGCCCGCTAATGATTTTCAATAAGTATTTGGAAATCCACCGGAAAATTTACACTTTCCCGGATTCATAATGAACCTGGAGATCCGGGCATTACCATCCCAATTACTACCTGTATGAACATTGATAAGAACAAAGGCTGGGGAAAATTCTTTGAAGGATTTCCCTGGTTCAAAGGAGAAAATAATTACAGCCTCCCGGCTTATTCGGAATTCATGCCATCCATTAAAACCGGTATAAACCCGGTTAACGGCCGGATCTATCCATGGGTGCTCTCCCCGGATGATATGTACGGCTGGAAAATCCCGGAAATTGAAGAAGAGTACCAGTTGAAACCCGGCATGGAAAAGATCGGCAGGCAGGTGATGGAGCACATTATTCAATTGGGCAAGGGAGTGCTTCCTGTGCACCTGTCAGGCCATAATCAGCGAAACCTGACGAACAATCTTTTCTGGCCGTCGGAACTTATTGCCCATGAAGGCCACCTCAAACAGGAAAAGTATGTCAGCTTCCAGCCTTTTGCCCTTTCTAAAACCAAGGACGATAAAGGCAGGGTATGCT
>JBJKSY010000098.1:0-3889 GCA_046703645.1 Cyclobacteriaceae bacterium | reverse complement strand
GTTATTGACCCGGAACCCGGGAAATGCTCCTGAGTTTCAATCTGAAAACATTACGGTCATCAAAGGGGATGTGACCGATCCGGAACGGGTGAAGGAGACGATTGAAAATTCCCATGCTGTTATCGTAAGCCTGTCCGGTATGCAATGGATCCAGGTGAAAAGGATCAGGGATGTGGAAATCGGCGGCTTGAAAAATATCCTGAATGCCTGTGACGGGTATCAGGTGCGGCGGCTTGTCTTTATATCCGTATTTGAGTTGGATGAAAAAACTGTAGAAAAGCAGGGAACGGAAAAGCTTGCCGATACCAAGCAGGAATCGGAATCCCTTATCAGGCAATCCGGATTGAACTGGACCATTCTTGGATGCCCGCCCTCCTATGAACTTTTCTTCCGGTTACTCAGGAAAAGTTCATTGACTGTTCCGGGAGGAGGTTTCCGGCCGATCGTATGCATTTCCCCTGAGGATGTCGGTGAGATTGCGGTACAGGCAATCCTGAGGGATGACCTGAACGGAAGAAGGTTCAGGCTTGCGGGTCCGCAGGCATTGAGCTTTCCTGACTTTGCACATGAAGTGACACAGCTTACAGGCAGAAAAATCAATCACCGCAGTATTCCGTTATTCCCTGTAAGAATATTAACGGGAATATTATCATTAATCAATCCAATGCCCGGAATGATTTACATGGCCCTGAAGCTAATGAATAATTTCCCGGGAGAAATGGTCGAAAAGGCAATCGGGGATCATGAATTATTGCTCAATACCTTTCATTATAAACCCGTTACAATCCGGGACGAGATCCGCAAAAGGCTGGCAGTTCCCTGATGTCTATATTTCCTTATATTTTACTTTTAACAATTTATTAATCACAATTCCCGTTGACCCTGAGTGATTCCTTTTTAAATTTACAGCAGGAGATACAACCCCTTTGTTGAATATTTTAATTTATAATCCCGTTAAATGCAGGATTAATTAAGCAGTTAAATAACAGGTAAATATTTTAAGTGCAGGAAAAGGATATTTTTCTGTGCTTTAACCTTTACTCCTTATCTGTTGAATGAAAAAGGAATTCTGAAAAAGTGGTTTTTATAAACTCAAAATAATAACAACATGCAGACAATTCTCGGATCCAATGGAATTATCGGAAAAACACTGGCAGCGGCTTTGCCGGAATACACAGATAAGATCAGGCTTGTAAGCCGCCATCCGGTCAAAAAGGATGGGCCTTATGAGATTATGCCGGCTGATCTTACTAATCCCGAACATGTACGGCAGGTTGTAAAAGGTTCGGAAGTGACATACCTGGTTGCGGGGCTTCAATACAACATAAAGGTCTGGCAGGAACAATGGCCGAAAATCATGAAGAATGTAATGGATGCCTGCATGGAACATGGCAGCAAACTGGTTTTTTTCGACAATGTCTATCTTTACGGAAAGGTAGAAGGCTGGATGACGGAAGATACTCCTGTCAATCCGTGCAGCAAAAAAGGTGAGGTTAGGGCAAAGATTGCCGTGAAACTGATGGAGGAAGCCAGGGCCGGAAATATAAAAGCGCTGATTGCACGGGCTGCAGATTTTTACGGTCCGGATTCTCCCTTGAGTTTCGTTAACGTCCTTGTGTTCGAGAATCTAAAGAAAGGTAAAAGCCCCCAGTGGATGCTGGACCCGGACAGGAAACATTCCTTTTCCTATACGCCTGATGCCGGCAAAGCTACAGCCATTCTCGGGAATACCGAATCCGCCTATAACCAGGTCTGGCATGTACCCACCGACCCGAAGGTGCTGACCGGGCGGGAATTTATCAGGCTGGCGGCTGAAGAGTTCAACCATGATCCTGAAAAATTTACCGTGCTGAGAAAATGGTTGTTGCAGGCGATCGGAGTATTTATGCCGGTCATCAGGGAATCCATTGAGATGCTTTATCAGAACCGGTACAATTATCTGTTCGACAGCTCAAAATATCAGCAGGCTTTCAGGCAGCCTTATGTTTCATATCCGGAAGGGATAAAGGCAACGGCAGCATCCATGAAATGAAATTTGTATATTGATCCGTTATTCTGATTACATCCTGTCAAATAAAATATGGCATTAAAGGAACATATTTATCAATCGGAATTACGTTGGACGGGGAATAAAGGAGAAGGAACACTAAACTACCAGGCATATGATCGAACTCATGTTATTTCCCTGCCTGGTAAACCTGAAATAGCCATGTCATCCGATCCTGCTTTCAGGGGTGATACCACGAAACATAATCCCGAAGAATTACTGGTGGCTTCCCTTTCTTCCTGCCATATGCTCTGGTACCTGCATTTATGCGCCGATGCCGGAATTACGGTTGTCGATTATAAAGATGCGGCCAGCGGGATAATGACGGAAAATCCCGACGGTAGCGGCCAATTCCGTGAAGTAGTACTTCATCCGAGGGTTAAGGTTTTACACGAATCCATGATCGGCCCGGCCCAGGCCCTGCACATAAAGGCACATGAAAAATGCTTTATAGCCAGGTCATGTAATTTTCCGGTCCGGCATGAACCTGAATGTTCCTGTTAATTCTTTGAATAAATTTCACGGGATTTAAAGTAAATTAAAAACCTGTCCGTCTTCCCGTTTAATGGAAGAAACCGGGACATATACCATGCCGGACAAACCCAGCGCCGAAATTGTAAAAGCCGTAAAGGAATATGGCAGGAAGCTTTTCGGATTCATTCGCAGGAGGGTCCGCTCCAATGAGGAAGCCGAAGATATTCTGCAGGATGTCTGGTTCCAGCTCAGCAATATCATCGATTTTGACAGTATTGAACATCTTAGCGGATGGCTTTACAGGGTGGCAAGAAACAGGATCACCGATTCATACCGTAAGAAAAAACCCGATTCCCTTGAAAGCATGGACCCGGAAAACTCGGATGAGGAATTCAGCATCCAGCAATTTTTAATTTCCGATTCCTCATCTCCGGAAGATGAAAACCTGAAAGAAATGTTCTGGGAAGAACTTTTTATTGCCCTGGACGAGCTTCCCGAAAATCAAAAACAGGTATTCATCTGGAACGAACTGGAAGATATGACCTTGCAGGAAATTGCCGATAAAACCGGCGAAAAGCTCAAGACTGTGATTTCACGGAAAAGATATGCGGTACTTCATTTAAGAGACCGACTTGAAGATCTGTATAACGATATCATTAACTACTAATACCATGACGATCAGTAAAAATCATCACAGGAAATTCAAATGGATGTTTATTCTTATCATTCCGATCGCAGTGCTTTTAATTAGCTGGGTAATCATGCTCCTCTGGAATGCTATATTGCCCGACGTGATCCCGGTGAAAAATATTAACTTCGGTCAGGCAGTCGGAATTTTTATCCTGAGCCGGATCCTTTTTGGCAGCTTCCGTAATTTTCCCGGGTACCGCCGCAAATCTTTTATAGGCGCTCATCTCCGCGAAAGATGGATGTCGATGACCGATGAAGAAAAAGAAAATTTCAGAAAAGCCTGGAAAGAACGGTGCACCGGACACGGTGACCCCGAAGAAAAAGAACCCGCGAAGCCATAAATTTCTTTATCCGAATATAATAAGGCTGCAGCTCAGAATCCCTGCCATATTTCAAGGATAACATCCTAAATAAAATTTGAGATTTATTAACCTCGGTCTCAGGAATTATTTTTTCACATATACAGGGGCCATCATGAAACAATAGGAATTGTAATACCGCCATCACTATTTTATAGAACAGGTTTTTTTGTTTAATCCTTAAAGTAATCCTTACTCCCGTCCGTCTCTATATAAAACAACAACAATCATGAGAATCGCATTATTTATAATCGGAGGGATCCTGCTGTTTTTATTATTCGTATGGATCGTCATGCTTTTATGGAACTGGCTGATACCT
>JBJKSY010000097.1:0-9015 GCA_046703645.1 Cyclobacteriaceae bacterium | reverse complement strand
TTGTTCTATGGAAATGCAGGCCAGTTCTTTGCCGAAGTGATCGGTGTTGTGACAAACTTCATTTATGTAGGGGCTATTTCCTGGGTCATCTTCAAACTGATCGATAAATTCTTCGGCCTCAGAACAGATGCCAAGGCAGAAGTGAACGGACTTGATATGTATGAAATGGGAGTGGAAGGATATTCGGGTATCAAGCTGGATAAAAATATCGAAACTCCTTTATCAAGATAACCGCATCAGTTATGTTAAAGAAAAATGGGTCACATGGGGTGTGGCCCATTTTTTTTATTCCTTCTGGAATGATTTTTTGAAATAGACTTCCGCCAAAAATTCCCCTTCAAAAAACGGAAAAAATTACTGCCGTTTATTTCTTCTTGTAACTGATGGAAATTCCAGAACTGCTGGAATGATCGATAACGGTGGTGTAATCAGGCAGCGATTTAACATAATCTACAAATTCCTGCGTACCATAATACCCGTTCAGAACATTGTGTGCGGTGAAACATCCCCCGGGTTTTAATTTGGCATCCAGGTCCCTGAAGTATTGTGTATACCATTCCTTATCAGCATCAGAAAAGATAAAATCAAAAGGACCCGGTAATTTTTTAACAAGATCATGAGCATCCCCCAACCGGGCATCAATGTATTTTTCAAGTCCTGCTTCCCTGAAATTCTCCAGGGCTGCTTCATGTCGTTCTTTATCGATCTCAATAGTGATGAGCTTCCCCCCGGTTTTAGAAAGTGCCCATGCTATCCAAATGGAGGAAAGCCCGGTTGAAGTGCCGATCTCCAGGGCGGATCGATAATTATTCTTAAGGATCAGGTCATGTAATACTTTGCCGTCGGCATAGGGCACATTCAGATCATGCCATTCATTTTTATGTTTTTGGAGAAAAGTTTCGACCCGTTTGTCTAATTCCGTTTGATTATTTTGATCCATGGTTTGTCCGAAACAGGTATATTGGATAGAAATCCATAATATAATTAAGTAAAGAAACCGCAATTTACCGGCTAAAAAACTTTCCATTACCTTTTAACCTGAATTTCAATCAGGCATTATGGTAAGAAATATACAAAATTCCCGCGTAATTCCTATGTTCCTCTTTTTTGCATTTAATCCGGCATCTGATCGAATGAAACCCGGGAAGAAAAAATTTTGAGATATTCATCTGAAGAACCGGATAAATTTTGCAGGCAGGATTTCTCTGACTGACGGCTTATAAAACCTATTATTGGTTATTTTTCTTCTTTTTATCTTTGGATTTCCTGTTCTTTTTGGATTTAGTCTTTTTATTCTCTCCGAAACGACCAAAAGCTCCCCGTCTTCCCTGCATGGAATTATTCCCCTGGACTTGTGATTCATCCATATTGATTGGACTTGAGTCCTCGGAGGTTTTCAGGTCATTATTGGTAATGGTCTTGTGATGTTTCGGCAGATTGGTCATGGTTAATTTACCTATGCGATAACTGAAATTGATCTTGAAATTCATATTATGATAAGTGGTAAGACTTTGCTGGGAGATCGTCGGGGAGTTAATATCGCTTTTGATCTTAAAGGCGCTTGAAAGGAAATTCTCAGCCCCTATTCCAAGGCTCGCCCTCTTATTCTTGAATTCCTTCTGAAGGCTTAGGCTGTAAATACCAAAACCGCCCTGGTACCCCTGGAGTTGAACTCTCCTTCCCCTGTAAAAGCCGAAGAACTGAAGCCCCCAGCCATGGGCGATGGTATAATCTCCGAATAAACGGTAGCCTGCCACCCAGCCATGATTGGAAGCATTGTATAAAGGATTCGGATCATTGTTATTCATGACACTGTAATAAATGTCGGTACCCCCGCTTAGTGAAAATTTATTGGAGAGACTTACATGAGCATAGATGCTGGTCCCGTAAGCATTTTCCCTTCCTATGTTCTGGTAGGTAGTTGTGATGGTATCGGTACCGGAGACTGTCCTGATGCGTTGAATGGAATTATTCGTATTACGGGCAAAGGCGGATATATTCAATGAGGTGCCATGGAAGAAATTGCTATAGGATACTTCAAAATTATTGGTGTACTCTGGTCCCAGATCCGGATTCCCATATGAAATATTCAGGGGATTTGCTGCCTGGATGTTGGGATTAAGAAATTGAATGGACGGGCGCTGGATCCTCCGGTCATAGGCCGCCTTGATAGCGCTGCCCATTTTCAGCTTCCTGGAAAGATTGATACTCGGTACCAGGATCCCATAGGAGGGAATATTGATATTGGACTCATTCTGGAAGTTCGCCTGTACCGAAGTATACTCGTAACGGACACCGGCCATTACGCTGTATTTCCTTAAAGCATTCAGGGTATAAGAAAGGTAACCCGCACTTACATTCTGAAGGTAATTGAAGTTGTTCGTAAGCTGGGCGCTGGTGGAAGGAATAAAATCGCCGTTCGCCCCATTGGCCGTAAAATATTCATAATCCGAATATACTTTACGGGCTATGTTTTTCCCACCGAATTCCAGCATCTGGTTTTTACCTATAGGACTCTGGTAATCGACCTGGAAAGTAATTTCCTGGTTAAAGCTTTTGTTGTTGTTTTTAAGCCGGCTGAGAATGCTTTGATCCGTTTCATTAAGAATATTATTGATGTAATCGTTGGTCCGGTTGTTGCGGCTGTACAGGGCCATGAAACTCAGTTCCTGTTGCGGTCTGTTGAAATCGTGCGTATAGGTGCCGCTCAGGTCGAGTGTGCCGGAAAGATCCTGTGAATTGACATTCCTGAGGCTGCCGGAAGAAAGAGAATCGTTGACAAATGTTTTCGTCAATAATGCGTCCTGGAAATTATTGAAATTTCGGGTTCCATAGCGGGCTGAAGCCGTAATCGAGTTTTTCTTATTGATCTCGTAATCCCACCCGAAATGAAGATTCCCGAAAAGGCCGTTGTTCCTCGTACTGGCACTTTGCTGATTTACGGATGTGGTGCCGTCAGGATTCAGTGTGGTCTGAGAGTTTTGGTAAGCCCCCTTAACATTGTAGTTGCCGCGGCCGAATCCGCCTAGAGAAAATCCCATTTTCCCATGTTGATAGGCGGCATTCAATCCTCCGTAGGATCCTCGCATTCCAACACTTCCACGGACATTGACGGTAAACCCTTCGAGGTTGTTTTTCTTGGTGTTGATGTTGATTATTCCTGCTGTTCCTTCTGCATCATACTTGGCGGAAGGGGAGGTGATCACCTCAACACTCTTGATTTCATCGGCAGGGATCTGCTGCAATGCATCCGCCACGCTGTTAGCGGTTATGGTCGAAGGTTTATTATTGATCAGCACTTTCACATTCGTGCTTCCGCGAAGGGAAACATTTCCATCCATATCTACCGTTAGCATGGGAACTCTTCTCAACACATCAGCAGCATCGCCCCCGCGTGTGGTCTTGTCAACATCTGCATTATAGATCATCCGGTCCACTTTTTCTTCGACAAGCGGTTTTTGCCCGGTGACAGTAACTTCTTTCAATACCTGAGTGCTCGGACTGATGAAAATCCGTCCCAGATTGATATTATTGTTTTTATCGCTGATGGAAATATGGTCAAAGGATTTGGGAGTATAACCAATGAACGACAGGACCAGCCGGTAATTACCGGCCGCAATTTTCGTAATTGAGAACCTGCCTTTGTCATCACAGATGGATCCGTTGACGGGTTTCCCTGTCTTTGGATTGATCAGCGCAACGGTAGCATATTGCACCGGGCTTTTACTCGTTGAATCAATAACCACACCCGAAATTCTTCCGGTTCCCGGCAAAGCAGAATTTCCATGATACTGGCTCACGTTCATATTTCCGGAACCGGCCCCGGACTGCTGGGCCCGTATTGTAAAGGGAAACAGGAAAATGAATAAAACAGTAAAGAGTATTTTCATTGACTTCAACATCGCATAACTATTTTAAGCGCTTTATATTTTGAATGATATTACATTCCTATGTACAATAAATGTAAACAGGTTGAAGGTGCCTTATTAAATATTGTAGATGTAGCCTGATATTTTACCGATGAATCCATTAACTATTCGACCATCCGGTTTTTATACTATTTGAGATAGTACCCCTTAATAAACGGGGATTAAACATTATATCCGATAAATACCTGAAATGCTGCAAGGGTCATACATTTGCAGGATACAGGTAAGATATGCAATCCTTCCTGAACCGACACCGTGTATTACTTATTCATCTATCATTCTGGGGAGTATATTTTTCATTCTCCCTGTACCAGATAAATTCATTCAGACACGGGACTGAGTACGATTGGGAAAAAGCCCTGTCTTTTGCAATTGTTCAGATGGCCTTTATGGTCTTTATTTCCTATCTGAATTACCTGTTCCTGTTACCCGGGTTTTTGAAGGAAAAGAAACTTTTCAAGTACCTGGTTGAGTTTACTGTGCCCTTTGTCATACTGATCTATGCCAAAGTACATATCCTGCGTTATTTAGTTGACGGCAACACTCACAGGGAATGGTATTTTTATACCCATTTGTATATCGTCCATACGGCAGTAATTACACTCTTTATTGTGATCTTTGTAGGCATGCTTCGTTTTGCCGAGGATTGGTTTGAACTCGAAGCACGAAAAAAAGAGGTTGAAAATGAGCGGTTGAATGCAGAACTAAAATTTCTCAGATCCCAGATCCAGCCGCATTTTCTTTTTAACACGCTCAATAATCTTTATTACCTGGCCTATAAAAAATCTCCCAAAACCACTGAGGTCATCGAAAGGCTTTCCAACATGATGCGATATGTAATTTATGAAACAAACCAGCCTGAAGTTGAGTTAAGTAAGGAGATATTATATATCAAAAATTATATCAGTCTTGAGCAAATGCGCCTGAATGATCCGCTTCCGGTAACATTTACCATAAATGGTAACCCGGAGAAAATCAATATTGTTCCTTTAATCCTGATTACCTTTCTTGAAAATGCTTTTAAGCACGGGATCAATAAAGCAACGGGCGGTTGGATAAACCTTTCATTGAATATCGGGGAAGATCATATCGTTTATTCGGTTGAGAACAGTAAACCGGGTACAACAGCCGGTGATTCTGTTCCTGCCAGGAAAGGTATAGGCCTGGAGAATGTAAAACGCAGGCTCGACCTTTCATATCCGGGTAAGCATCATCTAGATATTGTGGAAAAACCGGAAACATATTACATCAAATTATCGATCTCATTATCATGAAGATTTCATGTATAATAGTCGATGATGAACCGCTTGCAAGGAAACTCCTCTTGGAGTATATAAATAAAATTCCTGTCCTCGAGTGTATAGGGGAATGTTCAGGCGCCATGGAAGCCATGGAAATTGTAAACAGCAGGCCTGTCGACCTCTTATTCCTCGATATCCATATGCCCGGTCTTACAGGTATCTCATTATTAAAAGTGTTGCAGAAGAAACCTCTTATTGTATTTACAACTGCCTATTCCGAATATGCCCTTGAAGGATATGAACTCGATATTGTCGACTACCTTTTAAAACCTGTTACACTGGAAAGATTTTTAAAAACAATAGATAAAGTATGTCAACGGCTTCAGGGGCCCGAAAATTCCGTAGCGCTTCTGGCACAGGTTCCCGGAAAACGAAACTTTGTATTCGTTAAGGACGGGAATAAACTGATCCGGATCCAGTGGGAGGATATTCAGTACATTGAGGGATTGAAAGATTATGTAATAATTCATACGAATAACCGGAAAGTAATCTCTCTCCAGCGTATGAAAATCCTGGAAAAGGAACTTCCGGAAGATGAGTTTTTACGGGTTCATAACTCCTTCATAATCGCACTTAAGAAGATTGATACCATATATAAAGACCAGGTCCAGATAGGCCAGGTAATGATACCGGTAGGGGAAACTTACAAAAAGGTTTTCAGGCAATATATTGAAAGGAATCATATTAACTGAAATCCATGCCAGGGATTGAATAAAACTGTGGCTGTATGTAATTCTTTAAAAGTTAAATCTTTAAAATATGTGTATATGAATTAAAAATTGTAATATTAAAGAATTATCGGGAGTGTTTAATTGGCAATATACCCCGGATCTTATATGAATCTGTCAGTAACATTGCGGATTGGTTATATTGTCGATAAAATATTGGACGAAAATAGAATCATCAATAAATAAAAATCATGAGATCATCGCTGTTTATTGCATTATTAATTTCTGTTGTGATGTTATCAGAATGTACAAGCAGGAATCATTCGACGGAACAGGCATCACTGACATCAAATCCTCCGCATCTTATCGTTTACGGAAGCAGGTCATGCAGTCATTGTATTCATTTTATCAGCCAGATGGATTCGGCTGGTGTCAAATATGACTTCAGGGCGGTAGATAAAGACACGGCGATGTTCCACGAGATGATGATAAAAATCCATAAGGCAGACATAAAAGGCTATATTTCCTATCCTGTAGTTGATGTAAATGGAACTATATTGGTTCACCCCCCGATTGGAGAGTTGATGAAATATCTCAAATAAGTTTATTGCGCGGATACAATTTTTTTTCGTATTTCCCTGAAAATGTTATCAAAGAGTCATCAACTGTTTATCAGTTGAAGATTTTTTAATATACTTGCGCCGGAACCGGGGAATCTGAATTCTTATTTAATTCTGGGGGTAGCTGTGAGACTTTGATTCCTGTCCGGAAATTATAATCATTTTTAAATCATTGCCGGGAAGGTTATGTGCTTTGGGTTTGATTTTTTAATCGGGTTATTTGAATATTCTGATCGTGAAAATATATATCTACAGCGGGCTGATAGTTTTATTCGGAAATTTATTGATGGCCAATGACCTGTCGGCTCAACCTTCCAGGTCATATAATCCGGAATTCAGGGAAAAAAACCAGCTTGCTATTTACCCGGTAAAAGACAAGATCGTCCTCGATGGAGAATTAAATGAAAAGACCTGGCAAGATGCAGATTCTGCAGGTAATTTCTGGATGAGTTATCCTGTCGATAATCAAAGAGCCGACCCATCGGTTCAGACAGTTGTCAAAATGGCCTATGATCAGAATTTCATTTACCTCGGGATCACCTGTTACGGGAGCAATCATTATGTGATCCAGACTCTGAAAAGGGACGTGGATTTCGAAAAGGGAGATGGATTTGAAGTGGTATTTGATCCCGTGAATGAACGTACCAACGGATATGCATTTGGGGTTAATCCTGCAGGGGTTCAGACAGAATTCCTGATTTCCGGCCTCACCGGACGCAAAGGGGATCAGTTGCGACCCGGCCAGCAACGACAAGGGATCAACCTGGCATGGGATAACAAGTGGTTTTCAAAAGTCAGGGATTATCCCGATCGTTATACCATTGAAATGGCCATACCCTTTAAAACCCTGCGATATAATGAGAACCAGAGTGTTTGGGGGATCAATTTTGCAAGGCTGATCGCTAAATCGAATACCATAGAAACCTGGACACCGGTTCCTCTTGAATTTTATGAACTGGACCTGGGTTATACGGGAATACTCCGCTGGGACAGGCCACCGCATAAAATGGCCTCAAATATATCGATCATTCCGTACATTTTAGGTTCGGTTTCCCGGGATAATGAAAACAATATACTCACTCATGCCGGGAAGGAAGCCGGGCTGGATGCAAAGATCGGAGTGACATCCAATCTGAACCTGGACCTGACGGTAAATCCCGATTTTTCACAGGTGGATGTTGATGAACAGGTAACCAATCTCACATTGTTTGATATCCGTTTTCCTGAAAAAAGGCTTTTCTTCCTCGATAACAGCGATATTTTCGAAGATTTCGGAATTCCGCCCATGCGGCCTTTTTTCTCAAGGAAAATTGGTCTTGATGACAATGGAAACCCGATCCCGATACTATACGGGGCGAGATTGAGCGGGAATATTAACCCCAGACTCCGGATAGGGGCCATGAACCTTCAGACAAGGAAATCCGGATCATTCGATCCGCAGAATTATACGGCGCTAGCTTTTCATCAACAGGTTTTTGCCCGGTCGATCATTAAGGGATATTTCTTCAACCGTCAGAATTTTGCCAGTAAAACCCCGGATTATGACAGAGTTCCGGGCATGGATTTTTTATACCGGACTCCCGATGGCCGGTTCCAGACCTTCGTGGGTTATGGGCTTTCCATAAGTCCGGGGAAAAAATCCGGAAATTATTTTTATAATTCAGGAATCGGCTATGACGACAGGAATATCAGCGTTTATTCCAACCTTGCAGGTATCGGCAATAATTATGTATCGGATATGGGTTTTTTCTCGGCTCAGGAACATTACGATGCACGACGTGATACAACGATCGCAGTGGGCTACAATCACTGGTTCAGCAGGTTCGCTTATACCTTTTATCCGGAAAATCCTTTAATCCTTGCTCACCAGGTAGGGATAAGGAATGTCTGGGATATGGACACGCATTTTGCCAATCTTGGACATGATATAGAACTTGACTATACCCTTAAATTTCAGAATACCGCCCAGGTCGATCTTGCCCTGACAAACAGCCAGGTGAAATTGCTGTTTCCATTCAGTTTTGTAGCAGGGGATACGCTTGAACCCGGAGATTTTCAATTCAGGTTTGCTGATCTAAGAGGAAAAACCGATGAAAGGAAATTACTGAGTTTCTCCGGCGGGATCCTTTTCGGGAGTTTTTACGGGGGAAGCCGGATCCAATATACTGTAGGGGTTAAATACAGGATCCAGCCATGGGGAAATTTTGCCCTTAACTTTGTCAGGAATGATCTTACCTTTCCGGAATTTCACGGTAATGGAACACTTTACCTGATCGGACCCAAATTCGAAATCGATTTTTCCAAATCCCTCTACTGGACTACATTTCTTCAGTATAATACCCAGGATAATAATTTTAATATCAACAGCCGGTTCCAATGGCGTTTCAAGCCCATGTCGGATATATACCTTGTGTATTCCGATAATTATTTCCTGGAAATATGGGGACCACGCAACAGGGCCCTGGTGTTGAAGCTGAATTACTGGTTCAACCTTTAA
>JBJKSY010000096.1:0-4344 GCA_046703645.1 Cyclobacteriaceae bacterium | reverse complement strand
TTTTAATGAAGTCCTTTTTTCTCTTTTACTTCAGACAGGACCTTTTTTAATTGCATGTTATCTTCTTCGATCTTTTTATATTGAATTTCAATCTGATGTAAATACAACAGTAATTCTTCGGTCTTTTTTACAAGAATTTCCGTTAACTCACTTTCCGGCATGGTATC
The DNA here is from genome assembly GCA_046703645.1 of Cyclobacteriaceae bacterium. Lineage (GTDB taxonomy): Bacteria > Bacteroidota > Bacteroidia > Cytophagales > Cyclobacteriaceae > DATDPY01. The sequence goes on along the minus strand of JBJKSY010000096.1, from coordinate 4,177 downwards.
AATATTATTAGCTGATGGAAGTCCCGGCAGATGCCCATAGGCCCTGGCGTAATTCATCACATTATCCAGGTCCATTAATCGGTAATTATTTTCAAACACATAATCAGGCCAGTGAGCACTGTTCTTCACCTTTACCTGTTCACAGAGGATATTTCCTTTTATTGAAAGAATGTATCCGGATTGTGGCGTGGTATAAATACCAACCGTATCGAATGTGTACGTATTATTACCCTTAGTTTGCCAGGCTCTTTCCTGTCCCCTGCTTTGAACGGTTATGCCAATTGAAGTAATGGATATAAGAAATAATTTAAGTATCGTTTTATTCATGCTTTAGATTGTTTATATCATTCTGGATAGTCTGCCTTTCTTTTACCAGCTTGTCATTTTCTGTTTTTAACTGAGACAGGTAGAGGGTATATTCCTCTATCTTAAGCATTATGTTTTTCTGCATATCTCCTAAATCCAATCCGTTTTTCTCTATCTCATAACCGGAAGGAATCCCAGGCAGGTGTTTTTTAGTTTCCGCGTACTTGTATACATCATCCAAATTCATAAGAGGATATCCTTTGTCAAAAACATAATCAGGCCAGTTCTGTGAAAGTTTTACAACAACTTCCTCGGATAAAATATTTCCATTGACAAGGAGATTATAACCGTTAAAAGTTGTATCGGTTCCAATAGATACGCTTCCATTAGGCAGATAAAGGTTCCCGGCAGTATCCGTTTGCCAACCACACGTAGCGAAAGTGCCACCCTGGTAGATAACCACAAGCCTGGGATGCAAATTGGCATTAGAATGATCTTTACTGACATAATTTCTTGCGCGGTAATAGGCTTCTGTTTCAAAGATCATCATCATACCATAATTCTGATCGGGATTTTGAACCCAATGCTGAACAAAGCTTGTTAAATCCACCTGGATGTTTTCTGTCGTACTGGTGGATTGCGGAACCCATACTTCATCAGTATCCGTTACGGTTGGCTGAGTATTCCAGGTAACGGATGTAGAATCCCATGTTTGAGTAATCTTTTGGAAATAAATTGCATTGGATCCGCTTAAAGTGCTGTTCGCGGCCCAGTCACTGTTGCTTGTATGAGTTGGATCGCTGTTCAAATACAGAAAAGCACTGGAAACAGTGGCATCGGTAGGTATTTCCGATAAATCAAATTTTAACAAAGTCCTGGCATAGGTTAGATTTCCGGATGATGTCCAGGCACTTGCTGAAATTCTTGGATAGACATTATAATTTGTATTGGCCGTTGATGAATTTCCCGCATTATATGATATCAAAACATCGGTAAACTTAGGTCCGTCAGAGATGGTGATGGTCGTCTGGCCAAAAACCCCTTCCGATTTACTGATTTGAAGCAATAGGATAAATATGAATATTATTAATCTTTTCATTGATATGATATTAAAAGGTTAATTCTATATCTTCGGTGGACTGTACCAGAGCCGCATGTTTGGAATAAAAGTCATTTTTTTCTTTCTTCAGTTTTGCTTTTTTATCAAGGTATTTCAGATATTGATTTTCATTCAGAATATCCCCAAGACTCACCATGTATTTATTGTCCAGCTTTATAATCATGGATTTTACGGTAGCCGGGTCGTCAGGATATTGTGTTATTATGGATTGAATATCATCATACCGGTTTGATACGAGATTATTGATTTGTGTTAATTGGGCCGAATTCGCATTGACCTCTTTGGCGATTCTATTGGTTATATACCCCACAATAAAGTCTTTTGATTTACTAGTGGAATCATTTTGAAGTGTCTGGGAAAATCCACGTATCGACAAAGCCAACGATAATAAAATAACTATTGATATTTTCATTGCAATAATAGATTATATGATAACTTTTTTAATCGGTTAATAACCGGGCGTCAATCGAAAGGGTTAGTAAATAGCAGCTATAGAAATTCCACTCTACAGGAATTTCCCATGATTACAAAATCAAATAAATGGTAGTGAAATATTTTCGGTTGGAAATTATTCAGGGACTCGCAATAGCTTCAAAGTATTTCCAGGTGTTGAAATACTTAAAAGAAAAACTTTATAACAAGTCAATTTGATTGATTTTCTTACTTCACGTAAAATGGTCGAAATATAATGTTAAAAATGTAATCTGACTTTTGGTAGACCTTGATATATTTAACAAAAATCAAGCCATAAATATTCAGTGGTTTTAATTATGGTTTTCTTTACAAAATAGTTCAAATAATTTCAATTTCAAGAAATATATTACATGTAAAGATTTAATTTCCTGATAAGTTTTCGTCGATATTTCTATCCATACAGATTGTTCAACTGGCAATTTATATTATGGGCTTGATATTCTTATATTAAATTTTTTGTCATTCCTCTATTAGGTAAGTCTTTTATTTTCATTCACCAAACGGTTGTTTAAATAATTTTTATTTTCAAATTTAGGCAGCCTTCCGGCATGACCAAAAGCCTTAGAAAATCTCCACCCTTTAGCCAGACCCCCATCCAACCCACCGTAAATGGGTAGTATTTTCTACTCTGCTTTTGGTCTTTGCATTCGCACAAGCCATACACCCGGTAAGGCTGCCTGTCAAGCGGAACATAAAAATTATGTTTCACTTAAATCCGTTTGACATGAATGCAAATACAAATTCAATCCTCAACCAGGTAACAGAAATACAAATCACTTATAAAAACAAGATCCGTCTTTCGGAAAGGGCAAGGATCACTTGTAGTGAAGATGCTTATAAGATACTAAAAGATAACTGGAACCAGGATACTTTAGAGCTCCGTGAAGAGTTTAAGATATTGCTCCTTAACCGTGCCAATAAGGTGTTAGGAATTGTTAACATATCAACCGGAGGTATATCTGGAACAATTGCCGATCCGAAGCTGATATTTTCAGCAGCTCTTAAAGCAAACAGTTGCTCCATCTTACTTGCACATAACCATCCGTCAGGCAATCTAAAACCCAGCGAAGCAGATATTAGCCTGACCAATAAATTAAAGAATGGCGGCAACCTCCTGGAGATTGCTGTACTGGATCATCTGATCATCACTGAAGATGGTTATTATTCCTTTGCCGATCAGGGAATGATCAATTGAAACCATTTAATAACTATAATAGTTTTTCCGCACTGATTGTGCTATTCAGTTTTTATTTACATTCACATTGTTCAACCAACTCATGTAAACAGCCTAAAAATAATCAGAATAAATATTTTGTATTGAAATAATTATTTCATAGAATTATAATACGATAGTTCATTTTTTAATACTTTATTTTTTATGCTATGGATCACGTTCAACAGTTTATGATTCATGTCTATTTGGCAGTTTTAAACGGTTTAAAACCCCCTAATTACTGGGTTGCTTTGGCAACCTTAACCATACCCTTCGCCTTCCTTGTTTTACAGCCATCAGAGCGTCATTTTACCTTATTTTTTATGGTGTCTGCTCTTACCGTATCTATCTCAAGGAAAGGCCCCGCGCAGAAAGAGCAAGACGTGTTTTGCATTATGCAAAACTCCGCTTTGGCGTCGTTTTCCCTAATCCAAAACAACGTCTTGGTTTTGCCTGACGTTCCGCTCCCGCTGCGCTTCCTGACTCCTCGCGTCCCGCGAGTACGCGGGATTTCGCTCGGCTCCACTGCAAAACGTTAGAATGGCAAGGCCTAAAAAGCTCATAAAGCGACTTAAAACCATCATGGTATATTATACCAGGGCTGAACATTATTTAGTCCATAAAAACGCCTTAAAATATGGTATTTCAAACTCTGAATATGTACGGCATAAAAGCCTTGATGAGGACATGAAACCGTTGCTTTCACAGGAAGAACGTGTCTTTTACAGGGATCTTTCCGGCATGTGTAAGAACCTGAATCAGCTTACCAGATCCGTTCACCGGGGAGAAGCCCTGACCAGGGATATCCAGGAATGTCTTGCAGGGGTAAAATCCGCATTAAACAAATTAAGATGATCGGCCAGGTATCAGTTGGGTGCTCTTTTGGAGGGGCTGTCCGATACGTCATGGGTAAGGCGGAAGCAGAGGTACTGGAAACCGAAGGGCTTAGCAGTGATGTAAACGCCGCTGAAATTGTCAAGGATTTTAATGCTATCCGTACCCTTAAACCAAATGTTAAAAATGTGGTCTGGCATGCATCCATTTCATTTGCCTATGATGACAAG
>JBJKSY010000095.1:0-3361 GCA_046703645.1 Cyclobacteriaceae bacterium | reverse complement strand
TCGAAACAATCATTTCCGTGAATCGCGACTCTCTAAAAGATAGCATAAAAACAAGCTGAACTCGAAGACGGTATATAAGGGCCCGCTGGTTTATGATGATTTATTTATATCCAAAGAGCCTATTCGGATATATCATCCCTATAGGATTCTTTGGGATTGTATTTGACAATGCTAACGATATCTTGTCCCTACGGGACAAATATTTTATCCAATCCCTGATGTTCATTGTATTTTAAAATTCAAATATTTCTGAATGTACCTGGTTCCGTTTTTAGCGGATTAAAATTCGTGAAGTGTGGTATTCATTATCTTATGACTGTAAAATAAATATAATATCACTATATTTTTCATTTTGAATTTTTATTGTCCCGTAGGGACAGGATATTGTTAGATAATTTAATTCCGAATTGTAAAGTCCCGTAGGGACAAGATATCGTTAGCATTGTTAAATACAATCCCAAAGAATCCCATAGGGATGATATATCCGAATAGGTTCTTTGGATATAAATAAATCATCATAAACCAGCGGGCCCTTATATACCGTCTTCGAGTTCAGCTTGTTTTTATGCTATCTTTTAGAGAGTCGCGATTCACGGAAATGATTGTTTCGACAGAACCCAATGCCCACCTGGGCTGGAAATCCGGATATCATATTTACCAGGATGGTTCAGTTTTAAGGTAATTCATGAAAAATATTAGCAAAACGATACCGGTAAAAGATCAAGGGAGGCATCGACCTATAAGGTGGCTTTCATATTAATTGTCTTTCTCGAGTTAGTCTTTCAGTGATGTCCCGATGATCTCCGTCCAACCTTTTTCGAAATTTTCCCTGGCCAGATCCGGGTTTGTGGCCGGGAATGATTCCAGGCCATCATGCGTGAGCCGGACTCTGGTATGATTCTCTTCCCGAAAAAGTTCAAAGGTAACCAGTGAATTACCAGGATAACCGTCGTATCTCCAGCTATAGGAAAGTTTTTTTCCGGGGATCACCTCCCTGATCTCACAAACATGAAGATACATTCTTTCCGGGCTCGGTCCGCTTTCAAAATGAAATTCAAAACCGGGCTCGGTAATAAATTCCTTCAGGTCAAAATACCATTTTTTCATCTCCTCTTTTTCGGTAATGGCTTTCCAGACTGTCTGTACCGGGACCTGGAATCTTCTTTCTATTTGAAAGGGTTTGAGACTCATGACTACGGGATTTGATTGTTGAATATATATTCCAGGGCCTTTAAAGCTGACCCGGGGACAGGGAATATAGGAAATTATTCCTGATTTTTATTATTATTTTTCAAGGAATCCCCGGGAATGGGTGTGGTCTTGTCAATTTCCATCTTCTGTGCAGCGATTTTTTTCTGGTTTTCCGCGATTTTCTGTTCCTGTAAAGAAATTAATTTTTGTTTTTCGGCCATTTGCCGGTTCAGGTCAGCCAGCCTCGACTGTGTTTCAGCAATCCGTTGCTGTTGCATGGCCATATCCCTTTGCTGCGCTGCCCTTTCAGCATTTAGCTGTGCACTCCTTTGCTGATCTTCAGGGTTGTTTTGCATTTGCTGTGAATTTCCCTGCTTACGGGATTCATTCTCACGGAGAGAATCGGAATTATTCTTCTGCTGATCCATGTAATGCCTTGCAATATTCGCCTGTTGTACTGCGACCTCCTTTTGCTTCTCAGCAATGATCTTTTGTCTTTCTGCCAGGGTTTTCAATTGACCGACGACCTTGAGGAGGCTGTCATATTTCTGTTTCAATACTAAATTTTCCTGTTTGAGGGCGGCCTTGTCCTGGGCGGCGCAATTAACAGCCAATAAAACAAGTACCGAAAAAAATATGATTTTCATGAGGAAGAATAATTTTATTATCTTATTAAAGATAACAGATTAAGCGATAAAGTTCAAATCGTAAAATAGTTCTCCCAAATGTGCCCGCGGGATATTAATTTCATTAAATCGGAATAGCTAATATCCCGCACCGGCACCGGTTATTCAATTATGATTCTTGCAGAATAAAAAATACGATCGGCACAAGTCAGGCGGAGGATATAAACCCCGGCAGGGATCCCTCTCATGTCAAGCTCATTTAAACCCTTATCATTGCCGTTAATCTCTCTTTTCATTATTTCCATACCTGATAAATTCAATACCTGGCAGGTAATGGATAACTTCAAGGGACATTTGCATCTGATCATAAACCGATCCTTACCGGGATTCGGGTAGATACTCAATTCCGTCGATTGTGATTCCGTGATTAAACCCGTTACGGCGTTTACTGTCAGGGTTACATTGAAAACCTGGCTGCTATCCGTTCCGTCGGAAACTGTTACAGGTACTACCAGCGTACCTGTAAATCCATCGTCAGGAATTACGGAATCTCCCTGCACGGTATAATTGTCGCCGGCTTCAACAGTGACCGTAAAGTCCGAAAGGCTGTTATTATCAGGATCGCTGATATCGAGATCTCCGGGTGTTATTACGAATGACTTTCCTTCCGAGGTTTCCAGCGATGTAGTTGTGCCGGAAATTACCGGCGGGTCATTGACGGGAGTAATGGTGATTGATGCAATTGCAGGATCACTTTCCTTTAATCCGTCTGAAACTATAACAGGCACTTCAAGATTTCCATTGTAGTCCTTTACCGGTTTGATTGTAAGACTGTCGAATGTGTAGTTATTGCCTGCTTTAACTGACAGGGAGAAATCATCAGGGAAAGTATTGTCCGGGTCATCCACAACGAACCCATCAAGTGTGAGCACCAGGGAAGAATCCTCCAAAGTAACGAGGTTGGCAGGGGTGCCCGTAATGACCGGAGGTATATCCAGGCTGGATATGCTGCTTTTCCAGATACTGGAAGAATATGTCCCGGCATATATCGTATCGTTCATTGAATACAGGGCTGTTATTGTATTCGTCTTTAAACCTTCATTTGATGTGTACCAGACATTTCTTGAAGAGGAGGTTATGAATATGCCCTTATCGGAGCAGGCTATTATCTTATGGGGATCGAAGATTATATCGTAGAAAGCCCCTGAGCCTGTGAATATCCGTGACCAATGGGCGCCCAGGTCTGAACTGGCGAACAAGCCTCCGGAAGTAGCCGCATACAACCGATCGTTTTCATAACGAATTTGTTTTACCTGGTAGAAACCAACACCACTGATCGAAATATTATACCAGTTTACGCCCAGGTCCCTGGTCATATATATTTCACTGTTATTCGTTCCGACTACCATTGTATCACCTTTTATAACAAGACCGCTGAAACCCGCTGTAATATTCAATCCGCCGGTACCTGCAAGGTTCCATGTTTCTGCCGTATCATCCGACAGGTAGATCCCATCATCATTAACTGCCGCTGCCATTATGCC
>JBJKSY010000094.1:0-7035 GCA_046703645.1 Cyclobacteriaceae bacterium | reverse complement strand
CCAGTCCTTAATGTTCAGGAAGGAAGTGGATTTTGCCTTCCTTCCCAGTACCATGGCAGCCATGCTTTATAATAACGGGTTCGGGTACAAGGCTGCAGTCGTACCGCTATGGGGAACAATGTATCTTGTGGGACAGGGAGACTCGGTCAATTCTGTAAATGATCTTAAAGGTAAAAGCATTTACCAGATGGGAAGAGGAGTGGTGCCGGATATAGTGATGAGATATATCCTCCGAAAAAACGGCCACATTCCCGATAAGGATGTAAGGATAAATTATAGTTTTCCCTCCCATGTCGAACTATCCAATGCCATACGCGCCGGTATAGTAAGTTTGGGAGTGATCACTGAGCCGCAGGTCAGCCTTATTTTATCACAAAGTAAAAGAGTGAGATCCGTGCTCGACCTCACAAGGGAATGGAATAAGGTTACCGGCGACTCTATCCCGTTCGCTCAGACGGTTGTCATGGTCAGCAACGAATTTGCGAAACTTCACCCTGACGTTACAAGGAATTTTTTTGATCAGTTCCGCGAAGACCTTAACTGGATCAATGATCATCCCGCGGAGGCTGCGGGATTGATCCTGAAGCACAGGATTCTTCCGGACAGCGCCGTGGCTGTCGAATGTATCCCGCGCTGTAATATGCATTTTGTTCTTGCCGGAGATTCTGCAAAGCAGATCCTTTCCTTTTACCGGTTATTATATCAACTCAATAAAGACGCCCTGGGTGGGAAAATACCCGATGAAAATTTCTTCTACAAAGAATAGGATCTATGCCGCATCCTCGGTGATATTCATGCTGGCAGCCTGGAAGATCGTGGCTATGATCATGAATTCCGTTTATATCCTTCCGCCTCCGGAAGCTGTTGCTGTGGACCTGGTTAAGATCATGATTTCCCCTGAGTTTCTCCAGTCAGTTACGGCCACTATCGCCCGTGGAATGCTGGGATTTGTAATTTCTCTGGTGATGGCATTGATCATTGGAATTTGGGCAGGAATATCCCAGGCCGGGTATTCTTTTATGCGCCCTATCCTGGTCGTTTTCAGGTCAACTCCGGTGATCACCTTTATACTGCTGGCCCTGATCTGGTTCAACCCGCCATGGGTTCCGGTTTTTATCGCAGTAATTACTATGTTCCCCGTCATCTGCCTGAATGTGATCGAAGGAGTAAGAAATGTCGATAACCAGCTTCTGGAAATGGCAACTATTTACAGGATTGAAAAAAACCGGATCATGCGTGAATTGTATATCCCTTCCATTATTCCTTTCCTTTTCAGCGGAATGTCTACAGCTTTTGGCTTCGGTTGGCGCACTATCATCATCGGTGAAGTGCTCAGCCAGCCTGAATTCGGGATCGGTACAAGAATTGAATATGCCCATACTTATTTGCTTGTCGGTAACCTGGTGGCCTGGACACTTGTTGCCGTACTGATCAGTTACATTTTCGATAAGATCATCCGGCTCATTGAGAAAAGAACAGTTCGATGGAAATAATATGGAACTGAAAATAGAGAAAATATCGAAATCCTACGACGGGCTTACGGTACTCCGGAATTTTTCAATTCAATTCATTCCCGGAAAGATCAACTGTGTACTCGGACCATCGGGGTGCGGTAAAACCACATTGCTGAATATCATGGCAGGGTTGCTGCAGCCCGAAGAAGGCGATATTTCCGATTTTACGGGCAAGGATATTAGTTATGTTTTTCAGGAAGACCGTTTGTTGCCCTGGAAAACTGTAAGGGATAACATCCGGTTTGTCCTCCAGTCCCGGTATTCAGGGAATGATCTTGAAGAAATTCTGGATAAAAACATCCGGCTTATCGACCTGGCGAACTTTTCCAGGTATTACCCGCACCAGCTCAGCGGCGGCATGAAGCGAAGGGTGTCAATTGTAAGAGCTTTCAGCTATCCTTCGGAAATCGTATTGCTGGATGAACCTTTCAAAGGGATCGATATTTCCCTGAAGCAGAACCTGATGGAATCCATCATTTCCATCTGGAACCAGGATAAACGAACTCTGATTTACGTTACCCATGATATCGATGAATCAATTTACCTGGGTCACAGGATCTTCATATTCACAGGACGCCCTGCCAGGGTGATAAGGCATTTCGACCTGCCCGGAAATTACGGATCTGAAGGATCATCAGGCAGGGAAGTTTTCGAACTTAAAGAAGAGATCCGGCGTTTGCTGATGGACCAGGATTCAGGCCTGCTGGGAAATCTAGAAAACCAATAAATTACATTGTTCTCCGCCTGGCAGGTATTTCTGCTATATTAATTATTGTATTATCCATTGGTTTTCAGACTCTTAAAGCAGCCACAGCTAATCCGGTTGATGCGCTGAAATACGAATGATTTACTTTTTATCATTAATCCCGGTAACACCATTTTTAAAAATAATATCCGACCTCTTGATTGCAGAAATATCAAATGTTATTGCTGCCCGCCGGCGGCCTTTATTTGAATTTCAGATCAGGATTTACCTGAGCATTACTTTAATATTTCGATAATATTATATTTCTGTGGACAAAGCCGTAAATATTTGTTTATTTCAACTCTCATTTTGATCTTCATCTAATGAATCATTGATTAAATATTAAATACAGAACAAGTGAAGAGCAGGGTATTATTATTCTTTATTCTTATATCATATGTGCAGGGAATTCATGCACAGGGGAACCAGGAAAGCACAGGATTGCAATTCGATTCGGCGGTGCAAATGCCATACGACCGTTATCTTCAACCGGCCGGAACACAGGTTACATTCGGTGACCCTGCTCTGGAAAATCATGCGCTGGACTGTTCGCTATCGAAGGACGGAAGCTGGCTGGCTATTGAAGCGAGGAATTCTATTGAAATATACAGTATTGCAGAATCGAAAATCATCTTTGAATATGCCATGACTGATTTCCCCGGAGTTCACGATCTGAATAACTGTTATTCGGGAATAACCTGGGAAGTCATCGACAACCATCATTTTGTTTTCTGGACCGCCCAGAGCAGAAGGTACAATATTTCGTATTTAATTATGGCAGAATGGGACGGTTCAAAAATGGTAATTTCAAAATATTTTCCCTATACAGCGCTGCCCCCTGCGGAAAAATCCCTCGCCAATGAATTTATCATCAGCCCTGAATCCGGAAATTATTATCTGTATGTAGTGCTCAACGGGAATAACCAGATAATCAAACAAAGCCTGGAAAACCGGGATACAGTGTGGATTCAACCCACAGGTGTGGCCCCGTATGGAATCGTGAAATGTGCAAACCGTCTTTATGTTACCAACTGGGGAGGGCGGATTCCTGACCCCGGAGATAAGAATGTTGCCGGTGTACCCTGGGGAGAGGCACGTGTCGATCCCCGAACCGGGGCAACCCGTGAAGGAAGCGTTTCCGTGATCGATATGAATACGGGCAAAACCATAAAGGAGATAATGGTGGGACTTCATCCCAACGAGATCATTTCCGATCGAAGGGGCGAATATGTTTATGTGACCAATTCCAACTCCGATAATGTTTCGGTCATCAGTACCGCAACTAATGAAGTATCAGAGACCATACCGGTTCGACTGGACCCGACGAATAATCCTTTCTTTGGGGATTCTCCTGATGGGCTCGCACTTTCAGTTAATCAAAAGACACTATACGTGGCCAATGGAATGGATAATGCCCTTGCTGTCATCAACCTGGGTAAAAATGCCTGTTCAAGAAGCAAACTTACCGAAAGCAGTGTTGCCGGGTTTATCCCGACCGCAGCATATCCTTCCGGCATATCTGTTTCGAAGAATCGTCAATTATATGTATGTAACCTTGAGTCTGAAGGAGCGGATGTACGTTATACCAAGGATAGCGGAAGGGTGGAAGCTTTCAATTCCCATCATATGTGGGCTTCTGTTTCGGTAATTGGAGTGCCCGGGAAAAAGCAATTGGATAATTACACCAATTCCGTGATAGCTCTTAACCAGCTCAGCAGGTTGGCCCAGACTAAATTGAAGCCCCGTGAGGATGTCAAACCTGTTCCGGTGCCTGAACGCATCGGTGAACCTTCTGTCTTTAAACATGTATTGTACATCATCAAGGAAAACAGGACTTATGATCAGGTGCTCGGGGATATGAAGGAAGGTAACGGGAGCGAGGAACTTTGCAATTTTGGCAGGGAAGTGACACCCAACACGCATAAAATTGTGAAGGATTTTGTGCTTATGGATAATTTTTATGTTTCCGGAAAATGTTCTGCAGAAGGGCACCAGTGGACCGATGCTTCCATAGTTTCCGATTACATCGAAAAAAATATGAGAGCCTGGTTCCGGAGTTATCCTCATGTGCAGAAAGATGCACTTGTCTATAGCCCCACAGGTTTCATATGGGATAATGCCATTAAATACGGGAAAAGTGTGAGAATATATGGAGAAGCTTCAAGTCCTGTATTTGATAACAGTCTCAAGTGGAAGGATGTTTATAATGATTTTTTGACCGGAAAACCATTTCAATTCACCAATGAAACGGCCATTGCCCCGGTAAGAGGCATTCTCGATCCCAACTACCCGGCTTTTGACAGCCATACTATTCCTGATGTCCTGAGGGCAGCCGCTTTTATAAAAGAATTGAAAAATTATGAATCGATGCCGGGAGACCAGTTGCCTCAACTCATGATCATGGCTCTTCCGGCAGACCATACTGCCGGGATGAGGCCCGATTATCCCAGGCCTAAATCCATGGTTGCGGATAACGATCTTGCCCTCGGAAGGATCGTCGAAGCGTTAAGCCATAGCAGGTTCTGGGAAAATACGGCCATATTCGTGGTTGAAGATGATTCACAGGACGGATGGGACCATGTTTCGGCTTACAGGACAGTTTGCATGGTGATCAGCCCCTATTCCAGAATTCCGGAAACCGTTCATACACGTTACGATCAGCCTTCTATCGTCAGGACCATTGAACAGATCCTGGGAATGCAGCCCATGAATATCCAGGATGCCCTTGCAACCCCTATGTTCGATTGCTTCACCGGTAAAAAGGACCTTGCCGGATATGAATCGGTGCCTAATCTTACACCACTGGATGATATGAATCCGTCTTTATCAGGATTGAACGGGAAAGCATTGAAATTTGCAAAGATCAGCATGGAATCGCAATTTGATCATATTGATTCCGGGAACGACGATCTTCTGAACAGGATCATTTGGTACGCCACTATGAATAATATTCCCTATCCTTCAAAATTTGCAGGATCCGATCTGGATGAAGATGAGAAATGAACATACATAGCCCCAAATACTATATGGCTGAATCAGGCCTTTCAATTCTAACAGCTAACAGCTTAGAGCTACCAGCTAACAGCTAACAGCTAAACCCTAATCGCTTAATTTATCTTCCAGACAATGTTGCGCTTCGAGGTAGATTGCCTTCAGGGATAAGACCACATCCAAAAAGAAATAAACCGAAGAGATAAGGAGGGATATGATTGAAAGAACAAACAATACATAACCGTATACCTTAAGGTTGAAGTGAAACAGCATCATCACGAAAAGAAGGGGTATGATCAGGCTGCTGGTAATCACACTTATGATAATGGCGCCAATTGACATTCTAAGGTATTCGCTGCGCCTGTGAAGGATCTTTACCTCATTGATCTTTTGTTCTCTTCTTTGAACATTTTCCTTGTCCAGCTCGGCAACAAGTATCCTTGTCCTGTCTATGGATCGTCCCAGACGATTTGTAATGGTCAGTAATAACAGGCCAACACCGGATATAAGGGCAACAGGTGTAATACAGGCCTTAAGAAATTCGATAAAATTCAGTGATGTATCCATGTTCAATAAAAAATCATCACAAAATTATTCAACAGAAGCTATAATATTTCATGATAAATGATTTCATATTATAATTGTATATGCGATTATGCAATTAATATCATAAATTTTCCTGTTATTAAGATTTATTATCAAAACAGGTAATGTTAAACAATAAATTGATAGTGAATCAGGAGTATTTTACCAGTTCTGGAGATATTCAATGATGGCATTTATATCGGGACTGGCGCCATGTTGTACGTATGATCCTGAAGTTGCCATTCCCAGTAACATACTTTCTTCGGGGGTACATCCTAAAAGAAATCCAAGGCAAAAGCCCGCATTCAGATTATCGCCGCCTCCTGTAGAGATTTTAGGATTTTCGACAAGGTGACCTTTCATTTCAATTATATCGTTGTCACTGATATATATGGAACAGTCTACAGGATGGACCAGCAAGCCATCAACAGAGATTTTTCCGAATACCTCCCTGGCGATTTCCGATAATCCCGGCACATTTCCGGATGATTTTCCGGGAAGAAGAATATTGAATAATTTCAACGTTTCATTTTCATTAAGACCCAGGATCACTTTCCCGAATTTCCGGTATGCTTTAATCACTTCCAGCACATCAAGCAGGTCTTCCCTGGATTTCTTGGATGGATCGGCAAGATCGAAAAAGATGAGATCCTTATAAGAGGATCCAGGCATTACCTCCCTTAACAATCCTTTCCATACATCGGATGCATGATCAGGATTGCACCATCCAACCAGGGCAACCACTGAACTGGATTTTACACTTTGTTTAATAATGTCCAATCCCAGGGTTTTCTTAACTTCCTCCCAGTCGAGTTGCCTGAATACGGATAATTCGGACAATATGATCTTCCCGTCCCTGAATTCGAGGGCTATGCTTTCTGCGGGGTTTCCTGCCGATAACAAGGTTACATTTTCGTGAATGGCATTATAAGCCGGGTGCATGGCAGGATAACCGGAGTTTCCCAGGCAAAAATTCCGGATACCCAGATGAGCCAGAGCATTGGACATGATGGGAGCATTACCACCGAGTTTAATAAGCTCGGTCACCAGTTCAACCTGACCGCTTTTCCCTGCCGCCCTGGAAAGTCGGTCTGAAAATTCAGATATGGTTTCAAAATATTCCACCGAATGTTCGGTCCGGGTTTTCACAGCCCGCCGGATCTGGTCGACATATCCGTCGAAACCGATAAATGCATTGGC
>JBJKSY010000093.1:0-4717 GCA_046703645.1 Cyclobacteriaceae bacterium | reverse complement strand
AATCCCGCACTCGAAGAAGGACCCGAAACTGATGAACCGGAATCCAATCAGACCGAAGAGGATGGTGACGGCCTCCAGGAATCCGAAAGCCATGATAACGATGACATGAGTCTTGAAGATTACCTTCAGGATGATTATTCCGGTTACAAGATGCAGGGAGATGGCCTGAATCCCGATGAAGAAGAAAGGGAGATCCCGATCGTCAGCACAAAGAACCTTACAGATCAGTTATTCGACCAGCTTGGACTTGTGGGATTGGATGAAAGGCAACAGGTGATCGGCGAACAATTGATCGGAAGCATCGAAAGCGATGGATACATTCGCCGTGAACTTGATGCCATCGTTAACGACCTTGCTTTTTCAAGGAATATCGAAACCACGGTTAAAGAAATTGAGGAAATACTGCTTAAGATCCAGGAATTTGATCCCCCGGGCATTGGAGCACGAACCCTGCAGGAATGCCTGCTTATTCAGTTGCGAAGAAAGGAAGAAGACAGCCGTGATGTGCAGCTTGCCATGCAGATCCTGACCGAATGTTTTGATGATCTTTCAAGGAAACATTTCGACAAGATCGTTCGAAAGCTCAACATCGGAGAAGATGATCTTAGAGAAGCGATCAATATCATTGTAAAGTTGAACCCCAAACCCGGCAACAGCGGTACCGAAGGCAATAAGGCCCAATACCTGATCCCTGATTTCATATTAAATAATGTCAGCGGCAAGCTTGAGCTTACCCTCAATTCCAAAAATGCTCCTGAACTCAGGATCAGCCGGTCCTATGCCGACATGCTGCAGGCTTATGATAAAAGCAAGAACAAGGATAAGCAGCTCAGGGAAACAGTGACGTTCCTGAAACAGAAACTGGATTCGGCCATGTGGTTCATCAATGCCATCCGGCAGCGGCAAATGACCCTGCTTAATACGATGAGCGCCATTGTGGATTACCAGTATGATTTCTTCCTTTCGGGGGATGAAAGTAAGCTGAGACCGATGATCCTGAAAGATATTGCCGGCCGGATCAATATGGATATTTCAACGGTTTCGCGTGTGGCAAACAGCAAGTCCATTCAAACCGAGTTCGGGATATTTCCATTGAAGTTTTTCTTTTCGGAAGGTATTTCAACGGAAAGCGGGGAAGATGTCAGCAGCCGGGAGGTGAAAATTACCCTCAAGGAATACATCGATAACGAAGATAAAAAGAAACCTCTGTCGGACGATAAACTGGAAAAAATGCTTAACCAGAAAGGGTATAACATAGCCAGGAGAACGGTTGCCAAGTACAGGGAACAGTTAAACATACCGGTTGCCCGGCTTAGGAAAGAAGTATAATGAATAAACAATTAGCCTCCGGAATATCCTGGGTTGCCCATCCCCTGCTGATGCCGACCTACCTTTTCATCCTGCTCCAGGCATTTGTGCCTGCCACCCTGGAACCAATGAACGGCCGGATAGCCCTTTATGTGCTGCTGCTGATCTTCCTTACCACCTTCCTTATCCCCGTGCTCAGCCTTCTCGGATTAAAAGGAACAAGGACCATCTCTCACCTCCGGCTTGAAGACCGGAAAGAGAGAATACTTCCATTCATATTCATTACCGTATTCTACCTAATAACTGCATATCTGTTTAAAGTCCGGCTAGAATTGAATCCTATGCTCCAGATGATGTTTATTAGCATGGGGTTTATTGTATTCATGGTCACTCTTCTGACTTTTTTCTTTAAGATCAGCATTCACGCTGCCGGGGCAGGGGGATTGGCCGGTTACTTTCTCGCACTTGCCTATTTTTTCCCGGACCAGAGGGTTTACCTGCCTTTTGCCGGGATACTACTTGTAAGCGGCTTCATCATGTCATCCAGGCTGAAATTGAACGTTCATACACCTGTCGAGGTATACCTGGGCTTTTGCCTGGGACTATGCATTGCTTTTTCAAGTCTTATAATCCCATAAGCTTATTGTCCGTTGATCCGGAACGGCACGAAAACTTCAGAATAAAAACCGAAAACGGATAATAATCAGAATACTGAGAAGGAAATTCCTGCATTTATAGGTTCTGAAACTGTTCCTTCAGGCTCCTTGCCGGTCTTGAAAATGGGGCTTAAAGACTGGTAATAGAAAAGGCTGAAATCCCCGTATCCGACCCTGATGATATAGCCGTACCGGAATGGATTCAGGTCAAACTGATCCCTGTTTTTCACGGTTTTTTTTATGCCTTCCTGGCGGTATTTATATTTTGTATGAGCATTGAAAACCCAGCCGATCTTGGCGCCTGCCGAAAAGGTAAATGAATTCTTAGGATAGGTGGCATTGGTCCGAAAACGCAATTCCAGGGGGATCTCCAGATAATTAATGGCCAGTTTAGTCTGTTTTATCGATGTTGTATTGACCAGGCTGGAAAGCTCGGTGACATGATCATAATATTCACCCTTGTTATTCTGGTCCCTCATGATCGTTACCGGATTTTTAAAACGGTATTTTTCCAGTCCCAGAGAAATGCCTGTCAGGATTGAAAATTTTGTTTTGGGAATGAAGAACTCATACTTATAAAAGGGGCTTATATACCAGCAACGGATAGTGTTAAGCTTGAGGCTGTCGTTGAAACCAGGGGCAACGGTAAGGCCGAAATCGAATCCCAGCTCACCGGGGATGTTGGGTCTGCCCTTGCTGATGATGATGCTGTTTTTCTTGTTATTATTAGTCGTCTGGCAAATTCCGTTCGCATTTATTAAAAAAATCGCAAGAACAAGGAACGGCAAGCCTCTTTTCAAAATATGCATAAAGTACGGAAATATTAGAATTTTATAAGGCGGTAAAGATACTCTATTTTGAAATTGAACAGCAAATTTTCCATTATAATCCATGAAATGTCTAATTTTGGGCCTCGAAAGGGTTAATGCCTGACGCCGCTTTTTCCCGGATACAATCATCCCTGTACAAGTGGAGCAGGATTATAATCCTAACGAAGCAAGGGCCGGTTAATTATAGTGGAGTAGGTTATTAAAAGGCAAGCCGGTGAAAATTGGACCCGTAGCTCAACTGAATAGAGCATCTGACTACGGATCAGAAGGTTGAGGGTTTGAATCCCCCCGGGTTCACCATGAAGCAGACCCGCGAGTACGCGGGACGCTTCATGGTGGTACAGCGATGGAGCGCAGCGACATCTGCTGTACCACCATGATTTTTTTTAGTATAAATTTATACCAGCCATGCAAATGCCTTTGCCATATTGCGTTTATATCCTATTCAGCAAGAAAGATCATTTATTATATACAGGCTATTCTGCCGGTCTTGAAAAAAGAATAATTGATCATAATGCCGGTAAAACAAAAAGCACATCATCCCGCACCCCATTGATTCTTATTTTCAGTGAGTTCTATTTGTTTAAAGAGGACGCATTAAAACGGGAAAAATACTTTAAAACAACTTCCGGCAAAAGGGCATTAAAATTAATGTTACAGGCTACTCTCGAGAAACTCGATTATAAAAATCCGGGATTTGGCCTTTGAGATTTTGATTTGAAGGACCGTAGTTCAGGGAATCTATGAAATAAATCCCGCTTATGATTTTTCATTTGATTTTCCTGATATCATTATCGAAACACGCTGATTGCCTTTTTATAAATCGTGAAGCAACAGAGTTCTGCTTCGCGGGTGCACGCAATTTGCACGCGTTTTTTGCACTTCAACTATTACGTTTTTATTCCTATTAATGTATATCATTTTGAAGCTTAATAATAATTATATTACTCATTGCGTAGGGAATTTACCGGATTCTTCCTGGCAGCATTTAATGATTGAATTCCTATAGTTATTACGGTTTATAATATTGTAATTAACATGATTGAAAGAAGTAATGCAGAATTAAAGGTTATGTGACTTGCAAAATTGACCAACCATTTATTGGCTAAATACCATGTATGAAAAAAATCATTGCTTTGACCAGTTATAGATCTTCATAATTGACCAACTATATATGACTTGAACTTTATCGCAGAGGCATCAGAATTAAATGATTCGCGTGATATCCGTGATCTCTTATTAATATGATTGGAACATGGTCAGGACCATGATCTTTTCCACTTGGGTCTTGCATATTGAATCCGGCCAGCAATAATATTGGATAATTTAAGATGGGCCATGTCAACATATTTTGAGAATCTTCACTTAGAAATTTGTATACTCACCTTCTATTATAGGAAATGCATTTACTTCTGTAATAATTGAAATTTAAAATCTCTGATCTTTTTCACCGCTGATTCTAATTCAGCGATAATTGGCAATTTTTATAAGCTGATCTATATCAATTATCTTTATTGTCCTCCCCTTGGTCTCGATGAGATTCTTCATTTTGAATTCGTGAAGGATACGAACAAGGTTTTCAACTGCCGTTCCGGTCATTCCTGCCAGGTCTTCACGGGAAAGGTTTATTTCATGATTAGTTTTTCCCATCCCAGCCGATTCATTTCTTTCATTTAATATAAGCAGGCACAAGGCCAACCTTTCCCGGACCGACCGCATGAAGAAGGAAGATATGTTATTAACCAATACACCGAATTCATGACTCAGGTTTTTAAGTAACAAGGCAGAGAGGTGCCGGGATTTTGAAAGTAAATCAAGGAAATCGTTTTTGGGAATAAAGGCTACAATGCTGTTTTCCATAGCAGCCGCCGAATGGGTATAAGATTCCCCGCTTAATAAGGCAGGATATCCGAGAATCTCACC
>JBJKSY010000092.1:0-5244 GCA_046703645.1 Cyclobacteriaceae bacterium | reverse complement strand
ATTCGGGACTTCATCCGGTAAAGGCGAATCGACATCCAAGGGTGCCGATAAGAGCCGTACTCCCGTACTTGATAATTTCGGTAGGGACCTTACCCGTCTCGCTGAAGATAACAAGCTCGATCCTATTGTAGGCAGGGAAAAGGAAATTGAACGTGTGGCGCAGGTGCTCAGCAGGAGGAAGAAGAATAATCCGGTCCTTATCGGTGAACCCGGAGTCGGTAAAACAGCCATTGCCGAAGGCCTTGCCCTCCGAATCATTCAGAAAAAAGTCTCCAGGGTGCTTTTCGGAAAACGCGTAGTGACCCTTGACCTTGCTTCACTTGTAGCCGGCACTAAGTACAGGGGCCAGTTCGAGGAAAGGATGAAAGCAGTCATGAATGAACTGGAAAAATCACCTGAAGTGATCCTGTTCATTGATGAATTGCACACCATTGTAGGCGCCGGCGGAGCATCAGGTTCACTCGACGCTTCCAATATGTTCAAACCGGCCCTGTCAAGAGGAGAGATCCAGTGCATCGGGGCAACTACGCTCGACGAATACAGGCAATATATCGAAAAAGACGGGGCGCTGGCAAGAAGGTTCCAGGTTGTCATGATCGATGCTACCACCCCCGAAGAAACAATTACGATCCTCAATAATATCAAGGAAAAATATGAGGACCATCATCATGTAAACTATACCGAAGACGCGATCCAGGCTTGTGTGAAACTCTCGGATCGATATATATCCGACCGTTTTCTTCCTGATAAGGCCATCGATGTGATGGATGAAGCCGGGGCCAGGGTACATATCAATAATATTCATGTACCGACTGAAATTACCTCCCTCGAAGAACAGATTGAAGCCATTAAGAAGGAAAAGAACAGGGTAGTAAGAAGCCAGAATTATGAAGAAGCCGCCCAGCTCCGTGACAAGGAGAAAAAACTTATAGCGGAACTCGAAAAGGCCAAGAATAAATGGGAAGAAGAAACCCGTTCCAAACGGTTCGATGTCGTTGAAGATAATGTTGCCGAAGTAGTCGGCATGATGACAGGAATTCCTACCAACCGTATAGCCCAGCATGAAAGCGTGAAATTGCTGGGAATGGAAACCGAATTGTCCCAGAAGATCATCGGCCAGGAGGAAGCCATTAAAAGACTGGCTAAGGCTATTCAGCGTACCAGGGTCGGATTGAAAGACCCAAGGAAACCCATAGGTTCCTTTGTATTCCTGGGACCTACCGGGGTCGGAAAAACTGAAATGGCTAAAGTGCTTGCTTCTTATCTCTTTGATAAGGATGACGCAATCATTCGGGTCGACATGAGCGAATACATGGAAAAATTCTCCGTATCACGCCTCGTTGGAGCGCCTCCGGGTTATGTGGGTTATGAGGAAGGCGGACAATTGACCGAAAGGGTACGCCGGAAACCCTATTGCGTAGTTCTTCTTGATGAAATAGAAAAAGCCCATCCCGATATTTTCAATATCCTGTTGCAGGTACTCGATGACGGAACGCTGACCGATGGACTTGGAAGAAAAATTGATTTCAGGAATACCATACTGATCATGACCTCCAATATCGGGGTCCGCGACCTGAAGGATTTCGGTTCGGGCATAGGTTTCTCAACCAAGACCCGGGAAACCAATATGGATGAATTGATGAAATCCACCATTCAGAACGCCCTCAGGAAGACTTTCAGCCCTGAATTCCTGAACCGCCTGGATGATGTTATCATATTCAATTCCCTGCAGCGTGAACATATCCATAAGATCATCGATCTTCAGCTCAATAAATTGTTCGAACGAATTAATTCTCTTGGATTTACCGTTGAACTTACTGAAAAGGCCAAGGATTTTATAGCCGATAAAGGTTACGATCCCCAGTATGGCGCACGGCCGCTGAACAGGGCCATTCAGAAGTATCTCGAGGACAACGTAGCTGAAGAAATCCTTAAAGGAGATCTCAAGGAAGGCGATACCATCATTGCCGACCATGACGGGCAGGCCGAATCACTCAACCTGAAGGTTAAGAAAGCCAGAAAAAAGGAAACCAGGGAAACCACGGAAGGCAAAGAGGGTAAAAAGGAGTAAATAGCCTCGGATTCAGGAAATTTCCATTTTAAAATTTTCTCACGGTATATTTTATGCCTTCTTCGGGCATTTAATCATCATTTTGCATTTTTCTGAAATATGTAATATATTTGAACATATGTTCATATATTACAATCAATAATTCGAACCAAAATGGAAAAGGTCTCATCTTTAAAAAGCATGGATTTCCAGGCATTGGCAGACGTAGAAAAGCTTGAAAAGGTTTCTTTTATCCTTAAAACCATAGCCCATCCCATGCGTATCGGGATCATCAGTCTGCTTGTTGAACAGGATAAGTTATGCGTCAATGAGATTTGTGAAAAGCTGGGATCGGAACAATCACTTACCTCACATCATTTGTCCAACATGCGGCTCGCCGGAATATTGGGCAGCATAAGAAACGGTAAAAACATATACTATTACCTCAAGCTCAGGGAAGTTATAGATGTAATCCAGTGTATGAATCAGTGTAAATTTCTATAACCGGCGACCCGGTTTCGGTTTATAATAATTATTCATGGAATTTATCGGTTTTGCCGCCTCGGTTTTAATCGGTTTTTCGTTAGGACTGATCGGCGGAGGCGGATCGATCCTCTCCGTACCTATCCTGGTATATTTATTTGGCATTGAACCCATACTTGCAACGGCATATTCCCTGTTTGTTGTTGGATTATCATCCTTTGTCGGGGCATTCAACTATATGCGTAAGGGGCTACTTAATTATAAGACAGCCATGGTATTTGTAGTTCCATCCTTCATCGCGGTTTTTCTTACAAGGAAATTCCTGTTGCCTGCCATACCCGACCAGATCTTTTCAATCGGGAAAATGGATATTACCTATGACCTGTTCTTCATTGCCCTGCTTATCCTGGTGATGCTGGGGCTTTCGCTAATGACATTAAACATGGCATTCAAAGGAAACAAGAAACATTTTAAGGTTTTCCTGCTGGTTTCTTCTGCCGCCCTGATGGTGTTTATTGTAAGGCAGTTCATAATTCCCATAATACCCCACCAACTGGTTATGATCGGGAATTTTACACTGACAAAGAATATTGGCATTATGTTATTGTTCGCCGTGGTGATGATTCTGGCATCCGTTTCCATGATCCGCGGAAGAAGGGAAGACGTTCAGGACCCATCATCCGGCAGTTTGCTCAGCCACTCATTATCGATTATATTGCTGGGTATCCTTGTCGGAGCTGTTACCGGGCTTGTAGGGGCAGGAGGAGGATTTCTTATAATTCCCGCTTTGGTGATCATAGCCGGGTTGCCGATAAAAACAGCCATTGGAACTTCGTTATTAATTATTGCCGTAAATTCCCTGAGCGGGTTCCTGGGAGATATTCAGAATGAGGATATTCACTGGGTTTTCCTTTTAGAATTCACCGGTCTGTCCATTGTAGGAATATTCATAGGAACCTGGGTATCCAAATTCATTGACAACCGCAACCTTAAAAAAATCTTTGGGTGGTTTGTCCTTATAATGGGTATTTACATTATCACAAGAGAAATTTACCAGGGTCATTAAACACCAACATAAAACCTAATGCAGATAAAACAATTCTATGATGAATCGCTGGCCCATGCATCCTATATCGTGGAAAACGAAGGTTATATAGCGGTCATCGATCCTGCCAGGGATCCCCTTCCCTATTTTGAATACGCTGATAACAGGAAGGCTGAAATCGTCGCTGTGGTGGAAACACATCCTCATGCAGATTTTGTGAGCTCTCACCTTGAGATCAGCCGGAAAACGGGCGCATCTGTTTTTATCAGCCGGCTCGTAGGCGCCGGATACCCGCATAAAACTTTCGATTCCGGTGATACCATTCAACTGGGCAGTGTAGTTCTAACAGCATTGAATACACCGGGCCATTCTCCGGACAGCATCTGCATTGTAGTTACCGACGAGCAGGGTATTAACAGGGCGGTTTTTACGGGAGATACGTTGTTCATCGGAGATGTCGGGCGACCCGATCTCAGGGAAAAAGCAGGCAATATAATGGCAAAGAGGGAAAAACTGGCCAGGGATATGTACAGATCAACAAGAAATATCCTCATGAAGCTTGAGAAGGATGTCGTGATATATCCGGCACACGGAGCCGGGTCACTTTGCGGAAAAGCGCTCAGCAAGGAGCTTACCAGCACGATCGGTAAACAACTTCGGGAAAATTATGCCCTGCAGGAAATGACAGAGGATGAATTTATAAGGGTTCTTCTTGAGGATCAGCCATTTATTCCCAAATATTTCGGATATAATGTTGCGGTGAACCGCGCCGGGGCCGGGAATTTTGAGGATAATATAAAAAAAGTACCCAGGATCAGCGAAAATGAGCCTCTCGTCCCTGGAATCACCGTGATCGATACCCGCGCCAGGAATAGTTTCAACGAAGGTCATTTACCGGGCGCTATTAACATCATTGAGGACGGCAAATTTGAAACCTGGCTGGGGTCCATCGCAGGCCCCGATGAACCTTATTATCTGGTAGCTGAAAACGAAGAAGCCATTGAAAGTGTGATCAGGAGATCGGCGAAAATCGGTTATGAAAAAAATATACTCGGGGCGTTCCTGAACCCTCCACAGGGAAAAAAGAAGTCAGCACGACTTGATCTCCTGGCATTTAAAGCCGATCCGGAAAAATTCACCGTGGTTGATGTACGTAATCAATCGGAGACGAAAAATGATAAAATTTTCAGGCATGCAATCAATATTCCTTTGTATGAATTAAGGGAAAGATGCCGGGAAATCCCCGACACCCTACCTGTGGTGGTTTATTGTGCAGGCGGCTACCGGTCGGCGGCTGCGGCCAGCATAATTTCCCATGAATTGGAAGATACCGAGGTATTCGACCTTGGGGAAAATATTAAGGATTTTAAATCTACCGTGATTTCCTCGCTGGAATAAAGCCGATATCCTTTTTACTTGCCGTATCCTAATACCTCAAAAAAGGTCAATTTGAGATTTTTAATCAAAAAAAATTGATATTTCTTAATTCATACTTATCCGGTAGGTTGTATATGAATTATATTTAGTTCAAATTTGTATCAGATATATCTTTATGGAAATGAAACAGAAACTTCAGGTATTATGGAATGGATAAAAGAACCCTGGCCCTGGTATATTTCCGGCCCGCTTATCGGGCTGATGGTACCGCTTCTGTATATTATGGCTA
>JBJKSY010000091.1:0-2641 GCA_046703645.1 Cyclobacteriaceae bacterium | reverse complement strand
AAAGCAACGATTGTCCATGTTGGATATAAGGTGCCTGATTTCCCTGGAAACGTAATAATTATTTCAATCTTCGCCGAATTACGATATTTTAATTTAAATTCAAGGTCTTACATGATAATAAAAGACTGACTGGTTTTAATATGAAAAGATTTTCGTTTGCTTTATTTGTTTCCCTGCTTGTCTCCCTGTTTGTTCAGGCCCAGACTATTATTGATCCCCTTATCCCCGATCATGAACACTGGGCGGATTCCGTATTGACAACCTTATCGCTTGACGACAAGATCGGTCAGCTTTTTATGGTTGCCGCTTATTCCAACCGGGACACATCCCATACAAATAATATTGAACGACTTATCCGGACAAGCCATATCGGCGGCCTGATCTTTTTCCAGGGCGGCCCTGTACGACAATCCCTGCTGATCAACCGCTACCAGTCAATTTCACCTGTTCCCCTGTGGATCGGCGAGGATGCGGAATGGGGACTCGGCATGAGACTCGACAGCACGATCAGCTTTCCTTTCCAGATGGCGCTGGGGGCTGTCGCCGACAATCACCTGATCTACAGGATGGGCGCGGAGATAGCTAAAGAATTCCATCGCCTCGGGATGAATATCAATTTTGCACCCGATGCCGATGTCAATAACAATCCCGATAACCCGGTGATCAACTTCCGGTCGTTTGGGGAAAACCCTGAGATGGTTGCTGAAAAAGCCGTAGCCTATATGAAAGGAATGCAGGACCATCATATCCTCGCAAGCGCCAAGCATTTCCCGGGTCACGGGGATACCAATGTCGATTCCCACAGCGACCTCCCGGTCATTAAATACGATTACGACCATCTCAAAAAGTTCGAACTGGTTCCTTTCCGGACCCTGATCGACAAGGGCGTAGGTTCCATCATGGTGGCTCACCTCGATATTCCGGCACTGGATGCAACTCCTCATCTCCCTTCCACTCTTTCAAAGAAGATCATTACCGGTTTGCTGCAGGATACTTTGAAATTCCGGGGGATCACTTTTACCGATGCCATGAATATGCAAGGTGTAGCCAAATATTACCAGCCCGGCGAGGCGGAATTGAAGGCTCTCCTGGCAGGCAATGATGTGATCCTCTTCCCCAGGGATGTCCCAAAGGCCATAAGCCTGATAAAGGATGCTGTCAGGAAAAAAGAGATAAGCGAGGAGGAAATCGATAAACGGGTAAGGAAGATCCTGATTGCCAAATCCTGGTCCGGGGCACGTAATTTTCAACCGATCGATACAACGAACCTTATCAGCGATCTGAATAATGCCCCTGCCATAGCACTTAACCGTAAGCTCGTGGCGGAATCACTGACACTGATAAAGAATGATTCATCTCTCATCCCGCTTAAACGTCTCGACACACTTCGCCTGGCGTCGGTTTCATTCGGCCAGGCATCGCCCGATATACTCCAGGAACGGTTATCATCCTACACGACCGTGCACAACTTCCTCGTGCAACCGGGGGAAAATATTGACAAGGTAATTGACAGTCTGAAACCCTACAACCTGGTCTTCCTGAATGTGAAGGGCCTGACCCGTTATGCCGGGAATGACTACAGTATAACCCGGGAACTCGTCAACAATGTTCAATCGGTCATCGATCGTTGTCCCGTAATACTTACCTGGTTCGGGAATCCTTATGGCCTCAGCAGGATAAATAATTTTTCGGAAGCGCGGGCCGTACTGGTTACCTACCAGGATACTCCCATAACCTCCGACCTGGCGCCCCAGTTGATATTTGGAGGTATCGGTGCAGAAGGAAAACTCCCGGTTTCCATAAATGCCCAATTCCCCGCAGGAACAGGCATTGAAACACCCGGGTCTCTCCGGTTGCAATACGGGATTCCGGAAGAAGTGGGCCTTGACGGGAAAATACTCACTCGCGGAATGGATTCCATTGCCGCCTATGCCGGGAAGAACCGGGTTGCCCCCGGTTTCCAGGTGCTTGTGGCAAGATATGGAAAAGTCGTAATGCATAAGACCTGGGGCTATCATACTTATGACAGTCTTCAGAGGGTGCAGAAGAACGATCTCTATGATTTCGCCTCTGTAACCAAGGTGACTACCAGTACACCGGCTCTTATGAAGATGTATGATGAGCGAAAGCTTAAACTGGACGATAAGCTTGGGGATTATTTTCCATATTTTAAACACGGGAATAAGAAAAACCTCACCTTCCGGAGGATGTTGTCGCATAGTGCGGGTTTGACAGCCTGGATCGCTTTCTGGCAGTCCACTATCAGAAAGAACGGGAAATACAGGCATAACACCCTGGCGTTAGATTCCTCTGCGAAATTCCCGATCCGCATCACACCTCACCTGTACGAGTACAAAAACTACAAGCATAAAATATATAAGATGATCCGGAAGTCGCCGGTGCATCCCAACCAGGGATATGTTTATTCCGACCTTTCCTTTTACCTTTATCCCGCGATCGTGGAAAGGCTGACCGGGATTCCCTGGGAAACGAATCTTAAGCAGACATTTTACAGGCCCCTCGGCGCCAATACCCTTACCTATAATCCCACAAGATTCTTCAGCCTGAAACAGATCATCCCAACGGAAAAGGATACATTTTTCAGGAAGGAACAAATTCATGGCACGGTGCATGACGAGGG
>JBJKSY010000090.1:0-4126 GCA_046703645.1 Cyclobacteriaceae bacterium | reverse complement strand
GGAATTTTATTCCCTACGATATAGGGATGTCCGTAAAATCCGCCTTCCACATAATGGTTGAATTCATCCGGCGGGTTCCAGTCGGTGATTGGCTGGATATGCGTTGAATCCCTGTCCTCAAGGTATTTTCCGAACCAGTCGCTGCCATGGTCCATCCCCCAGATCTCATCGGTACCGGGACGTACCAGCAGCTTTTCCGTATTCCTGAGGCCGGAGCAGAACAATTTTTTATCGCCGCCATTCAGGTCATAGGACCAGATCTTAAGACGGTCGGTATTCGTATTGTCATCGATATTTCCTGTACACCCGATGGAAGTGTAAAGCCGGTTGCCCGTTATCAGGATTGAACGCCACCAATGTCCCCCGCCCTCCGGGAGCTGGCCTTCGGGGATCACATTGACAACCTGGTCGGCCACCCCGTCGCCATTGGTGTCCCGGGCTTTGAATATGGCTCCGGATTGGGTGAACCATAGCCAACCGTCATGCCAGGCCATCCCATGAACGGTCTGGTAGCCTTTCACAAAGGTTTTTATGTCCTCATAATATCCGTCCCTGTTCCGGTCGTAACAGGCTTTTATCTCGCCGCTTCCGGGGAGTGAAACAAATAAAACGCCATCGCGAGAAAATTTCAGGAAACGCGGGTTCCTGATCGAATCTTCAACGATACTCAGTTTATAGCCTTTCCTCACCCAGATTTTAGCATCGGGTGCACGGGTACCGGATTCCTGCCGGCAGGACTGCCAGAGCGGAATAAGGAAGATGGCAAAAATGTATAGCAACTTATTACGGATCATATGAATTTTATTAAGAGTTAAATAGGATGACAGATTGAGTTAACAGTCAATATTTAATTAAATTGAGGTAATATGACTTGTTACAATTTCCAAATTGCACAAAAAAATGAAAATAAGACTCATAAATTTTATTTTATTTTTTCTTCCCGCCCTGATCATCTCCTATCATTCCCGATGCCAGCCTGGGCATACCTCCGTCGAACTCAGTCCTGCATTCCACAGGGAACGAAGGGAAATGCTTCGGGAAAAAATGCCTCCGCAATCCGTAGCAATATTTTTTTCTAACCCGGAACGAAACCGGAGCAATGATGTCGATTATCCATATCACCAGGACCCGGATTTTTATTACCTTACGGGTTATACCGAGCCAAATGCTGTTTTGCTTATATTCAAAGATGAACAGCAGAACAAATCCGGGGAAAAATACAGGGAGATAATTTTCGTTCAACCAAAAAATGCCTTCGAGGAAATGTGGTATGGAAAACGGCTTGGAATCGAAGGTGTAAAAGAACAACTGGGATTCAGCATGGTTTATGCCAATGCTGATTTCCGGTATTACGATCCTGGTTATTCAAATTTCAGGAAGATCCTGTATAAGACATTGCCGGAAAGTATCAGGAAGTCAAATTCCCCGGGCGATCTTTATGATCTTATAAATATATTCCTTAAAAAAACCGGGATGACAGATTCTATTCATACCGATAACCATGGTGTGAACTTTCGCAGGAAACTTGATAATACGACCCTTGACAGGATACTGGATCAAATGAGGGAGATCAAAACTCCTGAAGAGATAAGCATCCTGAAAAAAGCAATTGATATTACATGTATCGGGCACATGGAAGCCATGAAAGCCGCTCATCCCGGAATCTCGGAAAGGGCTATACAGGGTGTGCACGAATTCATTCACCGTTATTATGGTTCCGAAGCGGAAGGTTATCCCCCGATAGTCGGATCAGGAAACAATGCCTGTACCTTGCATTATGAAGAAAATTCAAGAACGAATATCGATAGCGGCGATCTTGTACTTATGGATGTCGGAGCAGAATATCATGGTTATTCCGCCGATATAACAAGAACAATTCCCGTGAGCGGGAGATTTACTCCGGAGCAAAAGAAAATTTACGACCTTGTATTAAAAGCCCAGCAGGCTTCGATTGACAATTGCAGGCAGGGAATAAGTTTTAAGGATTTTGAAAAAGCCGGCCAGGATATAATTGCAGATGGCCTTGTAGAACTGGGTATAATTTCAGTACCGGAAGATTACACAAATTACCTGCCCCACGGCCTTTCCCATCACCTGGGGCTGGATGTTCACGACCGCGGTGAATATGATGTACTTAAGGAAAACATGGTAGTCACCATCGAACCGGGGATCTATATTCCCATGGGAAGTGACTGCGACAAAAAATGGTGGAAAACCGGTGTGCGTATTGAAGACGATCTTCTTGTAGGAAAGAAAGGATGCGAAGTGCTTTCAGGCTCTTTGCCAAAAACCACGGAAGACATTGAATCGGTTATGAGCCAACCCGGCATTCTGACCCATTATGAATTGCCGGAGATCAGGTAACTCGGACAGGTATTTCATTTAACCACGATTCACCCCTTTGGCGAAGCGAATGCACGAAAAGTCTTTTTTTAAGCATAATTGAAGACATAAGTTATGCAGGAAATGCGAGGATCTGTTTTAAAAAAAATTTGTGAATTCGTGGCAAACCCATTCTTTACGGATACAGAAAACAAAAATCCCGGGGACCGATATCAACCTGGGCTGAATCCAGCAACAGACCGCTGACATTATATGCATAAATCATTCCGTTGGTCTGAAAGCCTTCGGCATCCGAAACATAGATATCGTAATTATCCGGATCAACACCCAGGCCATTAAGATTTCTACGTGATAGCACGCTGGAATAGCTGAACGTTCCCCTGTCGACCGGCTGCGCAAAAACATTATTAATGGAGTAGGAATTGTCGGCAGCCCATTGCTGGCTCATCAGGTAAAGCACGTCTTTAGTTCCGTTAATTACCAGTTTGCCGTTTAGCGTAATCCCATCGGGCAAAGTAATGGTTTCAACATCCGTCATGCCGGAAGGATCGATCTTTTCAAGCGTCGACCGGGTGGAATCCGTGCCCGTGCAGGCCACCCAGACATATCCGTATTTATCTACGGCAAGTTGTACCGGCCTGTAATTAACTGTTATTTCATTTTCCTTTGTCAGGCTGACCGGAGCATAAACAGTAACCTTATCGGTTGCACTGTTAGCTACAAAAATATGATTGCCTGACACCAGGATGCCTTCAGGCCTTGAAAGGGTCGATACGCTGTCGGTGATCTGAAGAGTTCCGAGGTCCACCTCCACAATTTTTGAATGAGTATTGTTATAATCAGCATCATAAGGGCCCCAATCGGTAATATATCCTTTGGTATCGAGCGCGGCAAAGTATCTTGGAATTGCGAGTCCCTTTGACAGGGTTCCATCCGATTTAAAATCAGTTGCATTGACAGCTTCCAGTCTTCCCAACTGGTCAACCAGGTAAGCCTTTCCCTGGTACAGGCTCATGGATTGAAGTACACCGCCAAAAGGCCGGCCATTGGCATTATGATACACATTATGGCGGACATCTCCGGTAATGAAGTTGATAAAGGTCACTTCCCCGTCGGCATCGGAATAATTGCCTTCATCTACTACAAACACCCCCTTTTGGAAGACCGTGTTGTTGTTGTTCGGATTAGTATTGTTTTTCCGGCATGAAACACCCATGGCGGCAATGGCCAGGAACAGGAAAAAAGATTTCAGATTCAGGTTCATAAAATAAAATTATCGTTTAATATTATAATTCAGTGAAAGGCCGTAATTTCTTCTTGGCATGGCTCTGAGGCTGATCACCTGGTAATCGGTATTAGTCAGGTTATTCACTTTCAGGTAAGCTGAAAAACTTCCGCCGAAAATATTCAGGTTCCTGCCAATCATAAGGTCAAGAGTGGTAAAAGCCGGCAGCCAGTTGGCATCGTCGGCTGTAATATAACGTAATCCCGTATAATTCAGTGTACTTATCGCCTGCCATGACCTGACTGAAAAGTTCGCCGAAGCTCTTGCATTTTGCCTCGGCGTGTAGGTCAATTGTTTACCGGAAACATCGGTAAAACCGGTTTGAGAACTTTTATCGACAGCGATCACGCAGGCGTAGGTTAGTTGAATACTATAATTAATCAATCCTTTCGTTTTCCGGAAGTTCCATTCGGCTTCCAGTCCGGAATCCCATACCTTTTTAACATTCCGGGGTGACCAGAGATCCCCCGCCGGAACCCACAGGATCCAGTTGTTCAC
>JBJKSY010000089.1:0-10545 GCA_046703645.1 Cyclobacteriaceae bacterium | reverse complement strand
ACCAGGTCAAAAGTAAGCTGCTGGGTGGAGCCTCCTGCACCATAGGTTACGGACACAAAGGATGGTGAAAGTTTCATGAGCTGCCCGATATTGATACCCAGTTCAAGAGTAGCCTGGTAGTTCTTCGGGGGAAAGAATTCGAAAGAAAATGTTCTTTTATGGTCTTTAAAAATGTCCGTGATCTTCATCAGGCGCATTAATTATTTGTCAAATCAACAAAGTTATAATGATATATAAAAATCGGATTGAAATTTCATCAGGGGGACCATAACTCCCGACAAAGGCAGGTTAGCGGATATTCCGGACGGGCCGTTCCGCAAACGGCAAACACGTAAATGATATAAAATTCAGAAATGTATTTAAATTGTGGCATGTTGTATCGAATCAGGTCAGGATTTTAAATCTGAATTCAATTAATTACCTAATTAAATAAAACCTATGGACGCCGGAGGAATATTGGTAAAACAGAGAAATTATTTTCATACCGGGGCCACGCTCGACAAAGGCTTCCGTAAAAAGCAATTATCCCTTCTTCGGACTTTGATCCTTTCAAACCGTGATAAGATAATTCAGGCATTGCACGAAGATTTCATGAAGCCTGAAGTGGAAACTTATACTTCGGAATACGCAATCACCGTAGAAGAGCTGGAATACGCATTAAAAAAAATAGATCGCTGGGCAAGACCTGAAAGGGTGAAATCAAGCCTGATCAATTTTCCTTCCTCGGCCCGGATTATAGATGAACCGTACGGGTTAGCGCTCATCATTTCTCCCTGGAATTATCCGTTTCAGTTGTGTATGTTTCCGCTAATAGGCGCTATGGCAGCGGGGAACTGCGCTATTCTCAAGCCTTCGGAATATGCCCCGGCCACCTCAGCGCTGATTGCCGGGATGATCAATAATCATTTTGATCCCGGCTATATTCATGTAATAACTGGTGATGCCGATACAGCATCTGCGCTTCTTGACCAGCAATTCGATTTTATTTTTTTCACCGGAAGCAGCAGGGTAGGACGCTTGGTGGCTACATCCGCTGCCAGGAACCTGACGCCTGTTGTCCTTGAACTGGGAGGTAAGAATCCCTGTATCGTTGAAAAGGATTTCAATCTTCGACTGGCTGCCCGGCGGATCGTCTGGGGTAAATTCTTCAATGGCGGTCAGACCTGCATTGCACCGGATTATATTTATGTGCATAAAGACGTTCATGACGCCCTTATAAAGGAGTTGAAGGAACAGATAATTAACTTTTATGGTAACGATCCGAAGGGAAATCCTGACCTTGCCCGGATTATCAATCAAAAGAATTTTATCCGGCTTAAAGAGCAGATAGATCCCCGTAAAGTTGTATTCGGTGGTGATTGTGATGAACAGGCCGTATTTATTCATCCCACGATTCTTGATAATGTTACCTGGGAAGATCTGGTTATGCAGGACGAAATATTCGGGCCCATTCTTCCCGTTTTGACATATGAAGACATTGATGAAGTAATCTCCATACTGAAAACCCGGGAAAAGCCGCTTTCACTTTATCTGTTCACTAATCGTTCACAAGTTCAGAGAAAGGTTTTGAAAGAAACCAGCTTTGGCGGAGGGGCCATTAACGATACGTTATCCCATTTCATCAATCCTTTTTTGCCATTCGGGGGCATAGGCATGAGTGGATACGGTGCCTATCACGGGAAATTCAGCTTTGAGACCTTCAGCCACAGAAAAAGCATCCTGAAACGGGGAAGCTGGCTTGACATCCCCCTTCGCTATCCGCCTTACACGGCAGGGAAAATAAAAATGATCAAAGCCGCCTTAAGGCTTAATATTCACTTTTAACCAGTAAACGTTTCCTTGTTCCAGGCAGAGGTATTAACTCTTATCGGAGTCTTTATTCTTGGAAGGTCCCTGGGTCATATCCGGCTTTGAGATGGATTCACGCATATCCGTGTCTGCCTGTATATTTTTCAGCCTGTAGTAATCCATGATCCCGAGGTTCCCGTCCCTGAAAGCTTCAGCGATGGCCCTTGGAATTTCCGATTCGGCTTCAATTACTTTGGCTCTCATTTCCTGAGAAACAGCTTTCATTTCCTGTTCCTTGGCTACAGCCATGGCCCTTCTTTCTTCGGCTTTGGCTTCTGCAACTTTCAGGTCGGCATTGGCCTGATCGATCTGGAGCTTTGCCCCGATATTGGTTCCCACATCCACGTCGGCAATATCTATGGATAGGATCTCGAAGGCAGTTCCGGCATCCAGGCCTCTTTCAAGAACGAGTTTGGATATCCTGTCAGGGCTTTCCAGAACGTCCTTATGTGTAGGGGATGAGCCGATAGCTGAAACAATTCCTTCACCGACCCTGGCGAGAATGGTATCTTCGCCGGCGCCGCCTACCAGTTGCTGAATGCTGGCCCTTACCGTTACGCGTGCCGTGGTGATAAGCTGGATCCCGTCGGCAGCCACGGCGGCTACTTTCGGTGTGGAAATGACTTTGGGATTTACCGAGATTTGAACGGCCTGGAAAACATCCCTTCCGGCCAGGTCAATGGCTGTTGCCTGCTTGAAATTCAACCCAATATTGGCCTTGTCGGCGGATATCAACGCCTTGATAACATTAGGAACATTACCGCCTGCGAGGTAATGGGTTTCCAGTTCCCGGTTGGAAATGGTCAGCCCGGCTTTTGTAGCAATGATCATGGAATCGACGATCACACGGGGAGGAACTTTCCTGATCCGCATGAATACCAATTCGAACAAGCCTATATGTACTCCTGAAAAAGTGGCCGTGATCCACAGGTTGACAGGCACAAAATACAGGAATATGAAAAACGCGATGATCGCGACAAAAATGATGACCATAAGTAATAAAGCATCCATATTTATTCATTTATTGGTTCAACATATATTTTGGATCCCGATAAACGGATGACCCTTATTTTAGCGCCGGGTTTCAGATAATTTCCCTGGGTACTTACTTCCATAATATTGTTCCGGATTTCGGCCTTGCCCATGGGCCGGAGAGCCGAAACGGCCATGCCTGTGTCTCCCACTTTCAACTCAAGTTTTACATCCTGATTGAACCGGCTGTCGCTGGAGCCCTTCAGCGAAAATTTTTCCCATGCTCCTGATTTCAGCCCGATAAACAGGGCGGCAAAACCGCTCACAAGTGAACCTCCAAGTACTATAAGGCCCGTCAAAGTGTCGAAACTTATAAAACTGATCACAATTCCAGCGACAACGAATACAATGCCTAAAAATCCAATGACGGTCGTGCCCGGAATAAAAATTACTTCAGCAATAATAAGGCCTATCCCAACGGAAATCAGCAATATTACAGCCAGCCATTCAATCATGATAATTCATTAACGGAATCAAATATAAACAAATAAGTAATAATTTTTTTTGAATTTTTCATTACCGGTTTCACCTGCAATAGTTCCGGGGAGGTGAATAGCGGCCTGATCGTCAACGTAGTGCGGTATTATTGAAGATATTGAATGACCTGTAAAACGAATCAAAAAACCTCTCCCGAATCATTTCCTGTTGCTAAAGGATCTTCGGGATGAACTCATAACTTTAATCAACGCCGGACAATGATGAATCCGGTGAAACAAAAGATCAATAAAAGTTTTCCGGTATTAATAGGCCCTCGCGAATACCACCCGTTGCTTTGAGGGTTTGCCGGTGACTATGCATTTTCCGGGCTCCTTATCATCCTGCATCGGGATCAGACGGACCGTTGCTTTTGTTTCATCTTTTATCTTAGCTTCTGTTTCAGGTGTCCCGTCCCAGTGTGCATAGATAAAACCACCCTTGGTATCCAATATTTCCCTGAATTCATCATAATTATTAGCCACGGAAGTATTTTCTTTCCTGAAAGCCAGGGCCTTGTTAAATATAGTATTATGAATTTCAACCATAAGTTTCCTGACCGACTCGTCCAGTGCATCCAGCGAAAGGGTAAATTTTTCCCTTGTGTCACGGCGCGAGATTTCCACTGTCCCGGATTCCAGGTCCCTGGGGCCCATGGCAATTCTTACAGGGACTCCTTTCAGCTCATATTCTGCAAATTTCCAGCCTGGTTTATGCGTATCACGGTTATCGAAATGAACACGGTATCCCTGGGAAACCAGATTCTTTTTTATTTCCATGGCTTTTGCGGCTATGGCGTTGGCCTGTTCTTCGGTTTTATAGATCGGGACTAGCA
This sequence comes from Cyclobacteriaceae bacterium, assembly GCA_046703645.1. Taxonomy (GTDB): domain Bacteria; phylum Bacteroidota; class Bacteroidia; order Cytophagales; family Cyclobacteriaceae; genus DATDPY01. The sequence goes on along the minus strand of JBJKSY010000089.1, from coordinate 6,356 downwards.
CGATCTGAATAGGCGCCAGTCGTGGCGGAAGCACCAATCCGTCATCATCGGAATGTGCCATTACGAGGGCCCCTATCATCCTTGTTGTAACACCCCAGGAAGTACCCCAGACATAATCGAGCTGTCCGTCCTTTCCCGTGAATTTGACATCAAACGCTTTGGCAAAATTCTGGCCCAGGAAGTGGGAAGTTCCGGCCTGCAGGGCTTTCCCATCCTGCATCAGGGCTTCAATGGTATAAGTATTAACGGCACCGGCAAATTTCTCACTTTCGGATTTATATCCCCTTAACACCGGCAACGCCATATGGTTTTCAACAAAATCGGCATAAATTTCCAGTATCCTTAGGGTTTCTGCCTCAGCTTCTTCCCGGGTAGCGTGTGCGGTATGGCCTTCCTGCCAAAGGAATTCGGCAGTTCTCAGAAACAATCGGGTCCTCATTTCCCAGCGAACCACATTCGCCCATTGATTTAACAACAGCGGCAGGTCACGGTATGACTGGATCCAGTTTTTATAAGTATTCCAGATAATGGTTTCGGATGTCGGCCGTACGATGAGCTCTTCCTCAAGCTTTGCTTCCGGGTCAACGATCACACCCCCGCCGTTCGGATCGTTTTTCAATCGGTAATGAGTAACCACAGCACATTCCTTGGCAAAACCCTCAACATGGGCAGCTTCCCTGCTCAGATAGGATTTTGGTATAAAAAGGGGAAAATATGCATTGGAATGACCACTTTCCTTGAACATATTATCCAGCGTTGACTGCATCTTTTCCCAGATCGAAAAGCCGTATGGTTTAATGATCATACAGCCTCTCACCGGTGAATTTTCAGCCAGGTCGGCACGTTTTACCAGTTCATTATACCAGGATGAATAATCTTCCGATCGTTTAGGCAAACCCTTTTCCATTGGTTATGTTTATAATATGACTTTATTGGTATGAAATTTGCATTATATTTATAGAACTTTGGTAAATTGGAGCCTTGAAAAAAAAGAGTTAACTTTTAATCAATAATCCCCGTTTACCGTTATTATAATAAGGATTTAAAGAGAAAGGGCAAAATTATGAAAGCCACAGGATCAATAAAACTTTTAGTGATATCAATTTTCATTTTTCTGATATCGCCTGTTTTCGCCCAGGAGACTGATGATATGTACTTCAGCCGGTCTGATCGCAAAGCAGAATTGAAAAGCAATGAGCTGGTAGCCAAAAATACCCAGCAAAAGGTAACTGATGAGCCCGCCAAGAATCCTGACCAGTATGGCGCAATCGATCAGAGTTATTCGACCAGGAATGTCAACCCGGAATATATTGCACGTTACAGGGATTCCAAGGATGCTGCTACCGATGTTTCTGTAGATTCATCTGCCGATAACTCATATTATGTTGAGGATTTCAACCGTAACAATACTCCGACCGATAAGAACGGATCTATAACCAATAACTATTACGGTAATCCTTATACGCCGTATAGTTATTATCCTTCCTATGGAATGTATAACATGTATGGCATGAATCCCTACTCAAGCTTTTATAGCCCGGGGTGGAATTTCGGAATGAACTACAGTTTCGGTTATATGCCTGGCTGGTCGATGGGATTTTCATATGGAAACCCCTGGATGTACAGCTCATTTTACAATCCATGGTCTTTCGGTTATGATCCCTGGGCCTATGATTATTATTCCTATAATCCGTATTCTCCCTATTTAGGATTCAACAGTTGGTATAATCCGTTCTCTTACGGGCTATACTATAATAATTATTTCTATTACAGCGGGTATCACAGGTGCTGGTCATGTTATTATTATGGAAGCGGGTATGATCATCATTATGCTTCCAATGCAGTTTATGGAAGACGCACTTTCCGCGGTTCGGAAGGCACAACAGGCACGACAGCCCTCGTAAACCAGGGACGTCAGTTAAGAGGCGCAACCAATACCACTACCGCCAATAATACAACAGTTAACAATGCGGGCCGTACCCGGGTTTCATCCCAGCGGGATTATTCCAGGATTCAGAATGAATATTATGCCACCCGCCAAAGTAACAATCCTGCCTACAACAGGAATACCACTAATTTTGATAACAGGGAATCGATGAGTCGCGGTACTACACGGACCTATAATCCGAATAACGGAAATAATTATTATAACTATAATAATTCAAGGAGCCGTGTATCCCCGAATACCTATGATTATTCAAGACCTACTTACCGTACACAGTCACAAAGGTCAACACAGAGCTATTATAACAATTCATACAATAATAACAGGAGTTATTACAGCAGGCCTTCAACCGGTTCCTGGAATAACAGCCGCTCATCCGGAAGTTACAATTATGAAAGATCCAGCGGATCCTCTTTTTCCGGAAGGAGTTCAGGCAGCAGTTTCTCGGGAGGCGGTTCCAGGAGTTCATCCGGATTTAGTTCGGGCGGTTCATCGTCGGGTAGTTCTTCAAGAGGAGGGGGAGGCAGGAGCCACTAAATGAATTTGCAGGTCGTTCACTAAAAATTTAATGTCATGAAATCTTTAGGAAAGCTTATTATGGTAAGCTTAACAGGAGTGCTGTTATCTTCACAGGTCAGCCTGGCTCAGTTTGAACCCATGAACGGATATTACGCTGAAGCATTATTATTCAGTCAGACGCAGGGAAACGGAAGCGCCAGGATACAGGGTATAGGAGGAGCCCAGACCGCCCTGGGAGGTGATGTAAGTTCCATTTCCGGAAACCCGGCAGGTCTGGGTTTTTACAACCATTCCGAGATCAGTTTCTCACCTTCCCTTAATTTTATGACGGCAAATTCAAGCTATCTGGGAAACGCCAACACTTCTTCAATAGCGAATTTCAATATAGGAAACGTGAGCCTGGTGATCAATAAAAACAAACAGACAAAGGGAGGTACCGGATTTCTCGGCGGAAGTTTCGGGTTCAGCTATAACCGGATCAATGATTTCCACTACCAGGCCTTTTATTCGGGATATAACAATACCAATGATTTTATCGATTATGTACTGAACCAGGTGGCTAATAACAATTACACCATCGACCAGAACAATTACATACAGGAGCTATCATTCCAGAATTACCTGATCAACGATTTTAACCTCAGTGCCGCCGGCGATACGTTAAGCGGGATCTCAAGTTTTGTAGAATCGCCCACGCAGCATGCACCTCTTCAATCGGAAAAAATATCAACCGCCGGTTCTCAGGACCAGTGGTCATTTTCTTATGGTGCGGATATCAGCGATCGCTTTTATATCGGGGCCAGTTTAGGAATCGTTTCACTGGATTACAGGACTACCAGGGAGTATAAGGAAGTGCGCTATCCCCAGAGCATCCTGGACAACTACGTTCTAAATGAATCCCTGCATATTAACGGATCCGGTGTCAATGGTACATTCGGGGCTATCGTGAGACCTATTGATTTTCTCACTGTCGGCGTCTCCTATACCACGCCTGCAATTTACCAGATCAATGATGAGTTCAATGCCAATATGTCCAGCACCTGGCGAAATACCGCTTTGGCCTACTATCCCAATGACTCTTATTTTACGGGAAACCAATCTGATGCAATCAATCCTATCGTATCGAAATACAACCTGCGTACAGCCGGGCATTTAAATGCCGGTCTGGCTTATTTCTTCAACAAGAACGGATTTATCACCGGTGATGTTGAATGGACCGACTATACCCAGGGCAGGCTGAGTGGCGGGAGCCTTGATTTTCAGACCGACAATAATAACATCAGCCAGCTTTATAAACCTGCTGTAAATTATAAGGTAGGCGGGGAATACAGGATCGCCGATTACAGGATCAGGCTGGGGTATAACCATACCGGTGATCCCTATAATAATGTTGATAACCTGAACGGATCAAAGAATGCCTTTTCGGGAGGAGTAGGGTACAGATCGAAGTCTTTTTACACCGATCTGGCAGGAATATATTCGATGTACAAGAATCTTACTTCACCCTATGATATTGCAACCAATAAACCGGTCGCCAATTTTAATAACAGCAAATTGTCGTTTGTTCTTTCCATGGGATTTCTATTCTGACAGCATCAACTGCCTGATCGTTACCAGAAAGTCGTTTTCCATAGATTCATGATATGCCAGTTTATACTGGCATTTTTCATAAAATGCTTTCCTGGATTCCAACTGTGTGGTAAGTTTTTCTTCGAGTTCATTCGGAGCTGCCGCTTTCAGCAATGGACGCTTATTGATACCCTTGTCGGTAAGACGTTCGAGAAGATCCTGAATAGCGGCATTAATATAAAAAGTTGTACCGTTCGCGTTCATGAATTCGATGTTGTCATTGAAACAAGGGGTTCCTCCTCCGGTTGCCATTATAAAAGTTAAATTCCTGTCAGTCACTTCCCTGAGAGTTTTTGATTCTGTTTCCCTGAAATAACTCTCGCCTTTTTGCCGGAATATTTCGTTGATTGAAAGTTTTTCCCTTATTTCAATTTCCTTATCCAGGTCAAAGAAGGGCAGGTTCAATGAGGTGGCTATTCGATTTCCAAAAGTTGATTTCCCGCAGCCGGGCATGCCTGTAATGAAAACTTTTATCATTATCCCTTCCCTGTCTAATCTTAATTGTATTTCAGTAAACTATATAGTAACAATTCCCGAAACTTTAAATCATGATCCTGTTAAACGGATAACTATTTCAGAAGTTCCCTGACCTTTTCCGCGTCAGGTATATTTGTATAGGGCCACTTGCCCTTAACCACACCATCTTTCATCAGCCAGAGCCCGGGGTTGGAACGTACAATGGCTTCAAGTACCGTCATGTCGGTATAATAATAGGGTAAATTCACATTATATTTTTTACAAATATTGTCCACCTCGCTGCTGTCAGAGGCCGTCAGGATCCTCGTTTCTGCGGTACCTTTTAAATTCTCTGCCAGTTGATCGATCTCCTGAAAATGCTTTTTGTCGGCTTTATTAACATCATACATGATCACGAATAATTTATTACCGGTAAAGGTTTCCTGAGTATGATCCCCATCCTTGTCCCAGACATGGTAATCTGTAATTTTAGGCTGGGCTGAAGGGTTCAGCAGAACCATTTTGATGAATTTATAGGTGGTATCGGCAGGATAGTCATCGAACTTGTATTTTTTGCCGTTTTTTTCCATGATATACCGGTAATGGAATTGAGCCGACGGCTTCATAAGCCTTGGAATATCATTTCCGATTTTATAAGGTCTGAAGTCGATAAGAGGGAGGTGGTATATAGTATAAACGGCAGCAAAGATGTTCAGCGCGATCAGGCCCCCAATAATGGAATCAAGCACGACTTTATTCCCCGGTGATACAGGATATTTTTTTCGCCGGGCAAACAGGATAACGACAAGCATCAGTAAAGCGACATCCTTGTAAAATGATTCCCAGGAGGTAAGCGGAATAGCATCCCCGAAACATCCGCAATCTGTAACTTTATTGAAATAAGCGGAGTAAAAAGTAAGGAAAGTGAAAAAGGATGTAAGGAACAGGTAAAGCCAGGCGACAATCCTGATCCTGTAATTGAGAAGCAACGCGAATCCAAGCATGACCTCAAGGACGATAATGAACACAGCGATACTCAGGTCATATGGAATAAAGTATTTAAAGAAACCTGCGAAGTTTGAAGCAAAAACCTCGAAATATTCTTTGAGCTTAACAGCGGTGCCGACAGGATCATCAAGCTTGGTAAGGCCTGAGAATACAAAAAATATTCCTACAAAAAACCGGATGAAATAATCATAGACTTTCATGGGTTCATGAAGTTCAGTTTTATAAGACAAAAGACAGCGTAATTGAGGATATCCTGATAATTGGATTTTACACCTTCGGAAACCAGGGTTTGCCCGTCATTATCTTCGATCTGTTTTATTCTCATCAGTTTCATCAGGATTATATCAGTGATGGAATTCAATCTCATCTCTCGCCAGGCTTCGTCATAATCATGATTCTTCTTTTCCAGCAATTCAAGGGTTTCCCTGGCGGCATTATCATAAAGCTCCATTACCTCGTCGACAGGTATCTCCCACCGGGATTCAGACCCCAGCCTGATCTGGATCTGGGCTATTATACAATAATTGATGATCCCGATAAATTCGGTGACAAAATCATCTTCTATCTTTTGTGTGCCTTTTTCCTGTATGGAACGAATACGCTGAGCTTTAATGAAGATCTGGTCGGTTATTGAAGGAAGACGTAAAATTCTCCATGCCGTGCCGTAATCCTGGGTTTTCTTTTTAAAAACTTCTTTGCAGCGGAGTATGGCTTGTTTATATTCGTTAATTGTTTTCAGTTCCAATTTTCATGGTATTTGTGACCCCGAGGCCTGTATGCAATCCGGCGTAAAAGATAC
>JBJKSY010000088.1:0-4068 GCA_046703645.1 Cyclobacteriaceae bacterium | reverse complement strand
CTGTATGACAATTATCGTACCTTGTGCCGTAAATCACTCTAAAGAAACCGCTGTATACGCAAGTACGTACAGTGGTGTGAGAGGACGGCAGTCCGAATATTATTTTGAGCTGCCTCCTACTTTAATTTCAGCAGTCTTGCGATGGCCGGGTCCGCCCCTTAAGATATTGCAGCGCCAGACGGGGGCTCCAGCAAATTGGATGAAATCAATATCTGCTTTTCCTGTATTTTTAATATTAGCTGAAAAAATCTTCTTTGCCAGATACATTGATATCAGCTAAATCAACTGAAGGGTGATTAGCCTGAATTATTGATTATCTGACTATTTAGTAATATATTATCGTTGATTTTTACCGGCCGTTTTCATCTTATCCGAATATAAATTTTTTCTAATATGTATGTCGGGCATTATGGTGTGGCATTTGCGCTTAAGAAAAAATATAAACAGATCCCTTTATGGCTGATGTTCCTGGCTGTCCAGTTGCCAGACTTGCTGGCTTTTATCCTGATCCTTCCCGGGGTCGAGAGAATATCCTATATTGGCGGGACAAATCCTTTCTACCGGACAGCTATTGAATACCTGCCATATTCTCATTCGTTGCTGATGAACGTGATTTTCGCAATTGCTGTATTACTGATTTTCTGGAATTTAAAAAAACGTATTTGGGGGCTTGTCCTTTCCGTGGCCTTGCTTTCCCACTGGATCATCGATTTTCTTTTTCAAAGAGGCAACATGCCGTTGATTTTTGATCATTTCAAGGTAGGGCTTGGTCTTTGGGATTATCCTGTATTTTCCTTTTTGGCGGAATTGATATTTATAATTGTATCAGTACTTATTTTGATTTCTGACAGAACCCTCAGGTTAAAAAATGCATGGTTAATTACCTTAGGTGTTATCATGATCCTGTTTTTCAGCTTTATAATGCTGGTACCCGAACCACCGATCATGCAGACCAGTCCCCGAATTAAGGCTCTTGTTATCCTGATCCCATACCTGCTGTTCACACTTATGTCCTATTTTATCGATAATATTCAAATCTCAAATGCAAAGAGTGATTGATCAATTTGACTTGAAAGGATCCGGTATAATAGCTAACTTATAAGGGAATGAATGAAATAATACCAATAAACAGTTATTATTATTTTTAACTAGGCAGGTGAAGTGAGGAACCCCGTTTAACAGGAGATTGTTATCAAAATAATGTGATCCTTGAATTTTTTAAAAATGCTTATATGCGAAAACCTGTCACCCAAAACCATATTGCACCTTGCGGAATGAATTGTGCTGTATGCCGGGCTTTCCTTCGTCCTAAAAACAAGTGTAAAGGGTGTGGATATATTACTGAGGAACATTCGGTAAGTCGGATCAATTGCCGGTTAAGAACATGCAAAGAAAGGAAAAACGGGTTCTGTTTTGATTGCAATAGTTTTCCCTGTAAACGGTTAAAGCAGTTGGATAAACGTTTCCGGTTAAAATACGGCATGAGCGAGATCGGTAATCTGGAATTTATCCGTGATCATGGAATCGTGAAGTTCCTTGAAAGGGAAAACAAACGATGGGTATCAGGAAAATTAATATTTTGTGTACATGATCAGAAATATTATCCGATAAAAAAGAATGAAAAAGACATGGAGTCAAAAAATAGAAGATAAGCCCGACTTCCCCAAAGTGATTAAGCTTGAAACCGGCTTCCCATATTATAACGCCATGCGTAAAATGGGTGCCCGGGAAGGAGATCCCGTAATTCTTGTGAATCCGTCTGAGATCCTTCCATTTATGGCCATTGTGCCCAAGGGGAATGTTATAACCATCCGGGAGATCTGCCAGGAAATTGCACGGCTTCATGGCGTATAAGGTTGCTGTACCCTCACTACAGGAATTTTTATAAGCTCAATTGCCAATGCGGCAGAGGAGGCGAAGTGTTCGGGAATAAGATCAGGTCTGGAGGAAATTCCCTATTGGCGTACACTTAAGTCAGAAGGCTACTTAAATGAAAAATACCCTGGTGGCCCTGAAAACCAGAGGAAATTGCTTGAAGTGGAGGGATTTAATGTCAAATCAAGGGGCAAAACATTTCAGGTAGTAAATTATCATGATTACCTCATTGAATGGTATTCCGGATCAATTATATAATAGGTGAGCAGGTTATATTATCCGTTTTTTTAATTCAGTCTATTGCAGTTCATCATTCTTTGCTAAAAGGAAGGCTATGTATTATTTTTGTGCGGTTTAAAGATTTCGGATGACCTGTTGATCACCATTACGAATCCATAAATGGATATCGAATAAATCACCAAATCACCAAATCATTAAATCACCAAATAAACTTGGTGGTGTAGTCCCGCCGCTGGCGGGATAAACTCCGCCCGGTAATAAGATAAAAAATATGAATTAACGAAATCTGATTAAGTTTGAAGATAGAAATCACCAAATCAATAAATCACTAAATCAATAAATAATCCTCGGGGTGTAGCGCAGCCCGGTTAGCGCACCTGCTTTGGGAGCAGGGGGTCGTTGGTTCGAATCCTACCACCCCGACACTGATAATCAATGAGTTAGCCTTAGTTTTAATACTAAGGCTTTTTAATTAGTAAACAATTAGTAAACATTTTCTGGTCCGTTTTGTATTCTTTTGAATTGAAAACATAAGCTGGATTATACGGCGTTAGAAACAGATCAACCCAGTATATCAAAATATCAATCTAATCCGAACCAGTGTGATCGTGAAATGGTAAAAGGCTTATAACCATTGGGAAGTGGAATGCATGGCCGGTAACCGGTAGATCAGCAGTACGGAATTGTTTTTACAGAATGGGGTGGAGGTGTTGAAAAAAGAATTCAATCAATACCATCCGCTGGCATGATCTAAATCAAAAATAAATTGTTATTTTGTAGGACAAATATGATGACTATGAATTTACAAGCCGAGAAAGAATACATCAAAAAGGAGCTGGACAAAGTGGATGATATTCATCTGGTAGAAGCGATAAAAAATATGCTGGCTTTCGGGAAGGTAAAAAAATTTGAGCAAAGCCTGCATCCGATGAGCAAGGAAATGTTTTACAAAAGAAATGAATTGTCCCGCAAAGCCATAGAAGTAGACAGCCTTATCAGCCAATCGGAAGCCAGGTCCTATTTTACGAGCAAACATGTCCGTTAAAGAAACATCCATTCAATGGACGCCTTTTGCGTTAAGCTGTCTGGATGAAATTTATGATTATGTGGCCTATAAGGAGAAATCCAATGACCCAGCATTTAAATTGGTCAATACTATATTTGAGAAGGTAGACCAGTTAAAGACTTTCCCGGAATCAGGGCAAACCGAACCGTTATTGAAGGCCATAGGTCAAGATAGCCGGTATTTAATCGTTGCCAGCTATAAAATCATTTATGAATATCACCCCATTCATAAAACAGTGATAGTAACTGACATTTTTCATACTCGCCAGCAACCGGGCAAAATAACTCGGACAAAGAAATAAACTGTACACTGGCGGTCTTCTGGTTTTAATTTTTTCTTCGATAAACACAGCTTCTATCGAACAGATAATCAGATAGTTATCGTAAAATAGCTGATCCGGACTATTCAATTTTTAATCAATTCGGTATCAGTTGTCAGTATTATATGAACTCACACGGATTAATGTGTGGATATTAAGAGATTAATTGGCTTCAAATGGTATCATATGGTGTCAATTGGGCTCATAACCCGAAGGTCGTAGGTTCAAGTCCTACCCCCGCTACTCAGAAAGGCCGTTTTTGACGGCCTTTTACTTTATAGGTAAAACATAGGTAAAACATTTTATGGTTTAATATGGGTCCAGGACAGGCTATATTGAACCAATAATTTGAATTTGGAAGTCCGGGAGATTGAATTTTAAAAAATTATATGAATGTCTATTATCACTTACCCAGTTCGTAAATCTTATACCAATAAAAGAATGCTTCCGGGTTGGATTTTTTAAGCTTATTGAGTTTCGGCCACAACGGTTCTCCGATTACCCAATCTTTTAGCTGATCAGGATTATTATACTTTTCTATTTTAGAAGCATCATGTTTTATAAGCGC
>JBJKSY010000087.1:0-3237 GCA_046703645.1 Cyclobacteriaceae bacterium | reverse complement strand
TTTTCATGGTTTCGAGGCTGGTACCTTTCCCCTGTACGGGGTCAGCCCCGATAAGAACATCGATCCCCAGTTCCAGCAACTGGTCATTCAGGGGCATGGATCCGCTGGTGAGAATGTAACCGTATTTAGCACCGGCATCATGGGCAAGGTCAACTTCTTTCCTGATAATGGGAAAGAAATATTGACGGAAAAGGTCGGGCGACCAGAAATCCGTGCCTTCATACCAGGCCCTTCTTATAAAGAGATCCACTCCGAAGTCAAGATAGGCTTCCATCCTGGGTCTGTTCCACGCATCGATCAATTCCAGGATTTCCGTGAAAAAATCCGGATCTTCGATGGCCATCATTACAGCATGCTGCAAGCCGTTAAACCATGCCAGGGCATCTGCCCCGACACCCCATCCGCCAACAAGCAACAACCCCTTATCCTTTGCAATTTCCCTTCCGGTCTTCCAGGCTTCCCTGCAATTTTTAAGATCATTCGCATCAGGAGGGATCAGAAGATGTTTCAGGGCTTTCAGATCCTCTTTTTTATCGACCAGGTATTTCCTGCAGCGCGGCGCCAGGAAATCATCCATGAACGGCATCCGGTAATGCCCGCTCCTTACGTCACAATAAGGCCAGTCGCCTGTAAGATTCACTGAAACGGATAAATTTCCCGATGGCGTTATATATTCTTTCTGCAAAACAGGATATCGTTCTCCCAGGATGATTTCTTCCGATAACACCGTTTTGACCTCTTTATCAAACCTGACAGGAAATCCCGGTGCGTCGGGGTGCCCGATTTCCTGGTTTTCCTCAGTGAAAAAACGAAGGTCAACAAAAGTATCAAGACCCAGTTCCAACTGGTCCTGAATTAATCTGACAGGATCCATCCAGCCCAGTTCTTCGCGGATCCTTTTCCGTAAAGCGGTAAAGATCATAAAGGCCAGAGGTATATGGTCAGGGGTCTTATGAGCAATACAGGCAAGCATCCTTTCCCTTGATGACATTTCCTTTTTCATAGATATCTTTTATTTAAAAAAATCGATCATTGAGAAGATAAAAAAATGAAGCTCTCTCTTGTTGAGGTAAAATTTCATATGATGAAATTAATCAAAATTTACCCGGGATTCAAGTCAGGAGAAATTCCTTCAGTCATTAATCCTGCAATGAATTCATACCAGCACTATAATAAATTTAACATATATGACAAAAAATCCCCCGTGATCTTTTATGATAACTGAGGGATTTATTCAGGAGATATCTTTCTCACTCTATTCCGTGGTCAGGAATCTCATAACCTGCACGGAATTGAGAAAACGTATTATGATTTTTCGTAGACTAATGTCATGTTTCTTTCTCCCCTTGGTGACTTCGAGGAATAATCAACTTCCAGGGCGCCGGAGTTTTGCAGTTTCCATGTTTCAACAACATCGAACGAGAAGGTATTGCCGTCCCTGCTGAATTCCATATGTGAATTTATCGTAAGGGTTTTGCCATCTGCCGACCAGGAAGCCTTTGATTTGCGTGTCCTGTTTCCCGATGAATTATCACATTCTTTCCCATCCAGCGTCAGCTTATCGGTAGTGGTCATTTCATCGCCGTTCCTGTTATGTGAAACACGTTCGATGGTCATATCATTCCCCTTCTGTTCTACAGTCAGTTGTGAGGAGCCCCTGAAATTTCCTTCTCCCAGATTGCTCTTGCTTTCATTCAAAGTCCATTTTCCTGTGAAATTCACTTTCCCCTGTGCCCGGCTAATTGCGGGAAGCAATGAAAAAACGATCAATGCCAGAAATAATGCAGAAACGGTTAAATTACTTTTTTTCGGTTCCATGATGATTAATATTTAATTTGATAGGTTCTGCGGAATTTTGCTGGATAAGCTCTTTTTTCCTGTTACCGGCCCGTTCTTAAAAATAACTATTCACCATTTCGATTTAAAGGCTATCCGATAGTCAATTAATGATGTAATACCTGAAAAAACCATGAAAAAATTAGATAAAAAACTGTAAATAAAAAATATTTTATGAAACTTTAACATTAATGTTCCCGGGGTTCTGCCGGTATGATATTCCCCTGAACTTTGAAAAAATGAGCCTTTTTAAAAATAAGGAAAAGACAAAACGACTTAACTTAATTTTAAGCGCTTTCATATTCATCATGGCAGCATTCCAGTACATGGAACAAAAGGAATTCGTGTTCGCCGGCATTGTCCTTATTATGGGACTGGTCATGTTATTAATCCTCCGGTTTGATGCTTATTTTGAAAAATACACAGATATAATTTCCTACGTTTTTAATTTTCTGGTTGCTTCATTCACATCCTATGATTTTTTCATTCAAAGGAAACACTATATCCAATATGTCTGGCTATTGATTGGAATTATATATCTGATATTTATTATAAGGTTTCTTCTCAGAAGGAAGAAAGCGCATGTCGTGTAATCAATTTCTTATCGCTTAATCACGGAATCCATTCATTGACACCTGATGGCAGATCAATTTTCCCGGTAATGATCCGATCACAGGAGAACCGGGAAAATCCTTTTATCCAGCCTGTAAATCGGGAAATTATATCGGGATACAGATTCATCAACAGTGAGTAAACCATTCGTCCGGGCTTTTGACCTTTTATTTTTTGCTTCATCACATTGATGAATGACCGGATTTCCTTACCTTCATAAGACTTTTTTCGGTTTCAATTCCGGTTTTCTGTAAAACTTTTTCGCTATGAATACTTCTAAACCTAATCGACGTTCCTTTATTAAATCCACCGCCTGCTTAACCCTGGGTACCCTGGCAGGTGTTTCGTTGGGGGGTTCATGCACGACTCCGGAAAATAAAAATTCCGTAGTCAGCATAGTAAAGATCAAGGATGATAAAACAGATTATGCCGTAGAAAAAGCAATTGATCTTCTAGGGGGCCTCGGTACTGTCGCAAGGGGAAAAGAGACTATCATTCTTAAACCCAACCTGGTGGCAGAAAGCAGTGATTTCACCACCAAGCCAACCGTTATAAAGGCTCTTGTCAAGATGTTGAAGCAAGCAGGGAAGGAAGTCTGCATAGGCGAAGGGTCTGCTGCCGGGACCGGTTTTAACTTCATGAATAACATCCAGTACAGGACGAGGAGGGAGGACATACTAAACCCCATGCAGCAATACGTTTATGATGTGCTGGGATATACCGATCTTGCCAAATCGGAAAACATTCCCCTTCTCAACCTGCATTCCGGTGAATTGGTTGAAATTCCGG
>JBJKSY010000086.1:0-6619 GCA_046703645.1 Cyclobacteriaceae bacterium | reverse complement strand
CCGTCATGGCCGGCTTCAGTTAAAGATGGCCGTGGGAGGGCAGAAATATTGAATTTTATTGAATCAATTAATAAAAACATGCTTTAAATTTGTGAAAGTCAAAACTAAAAACACATGACAGACCTTAATGAAATAGCAACGGTTGCAGGTAAGAGCGGATTATTCAAGGTGTTGAAACCGGGCAGGACAGGATTGGTACTGGAAAGCCTGGATGAGAAAAAGATAAAATTCGTCACGACCCCCAATCACAAGGTCTCTGTATTAAAGGAAATTTCCATTTTTACTACCAGCAAGGAAGGTTCGGTCGGCCTTGACGATGTTCTCAGGAAAATCAATAAAGAATTCGGCCCCGATCCTGGGGTGGATGGAAAATCCTCACATGAAGAATTAATGAGTTTCCTGGAATTCCTGGTGCCGGATTTTGACAAGGAACGGGTTTATCCTTCAGATGTAAAAAAACTGGTAAACTGGTATCACATTATTCTGACTGAATTTCCGGAATACTTTAAAGAGCCCAAAAAAGAAGATACAAAAACAGAATTTCCCGATACTCCGGTAGTCACTGAAAAAAAGATAATTAAATCGAAACCGGTGAATGTGAATAAGACTCTTGGGAAAACCAACACAAAAGGAGCGGCCGGCAAGACTGTAAAAACCCCTGTAAAAGCCGGGAAAAAATCGGGTTGATCCGTTTGGAGCCTGTTTTAAAAAGTTCAGACATAATATTCCGGATAATTTTTGTTCCCTTAACAAAATAGAATGGCTCAGATCGTTGTTGACGCCTCCAAAAACAGGCTTCGTTTTAATTTAAAGGAATTAGCACAATATTCTGATCTGTTCTATACACTCTTCTACAGGGATTTAAGAGTTCGGTATGCACAAACTTTTCTTGGATTGTTATGGGCATTTCTCCAGCCGGCGGCAACCCTGGTGATATTTATCCTGATATTCGGGAAAGCAATTAAGGTCGATACCGGGAATGTCCCTTATCCACTTTACGCCTTATCAGGGATGACTGCCTGGGCATATTTTTCATTTGTTCTCTCCCAATCGGGGCAATCCATTATCGGGGCCCAGGAAATGATCAAGAAGATTTATTTCCCACGTTTGATAATTCCTTTATCGAAAGCGATGGTGGGTTTTGTAGATTTCTTTATCGCCGTTTTACTCATGATCGTATTGATGATTATATATGGCTTTTCTCCATCTAGTCATTTGCTATTGTTCCCCTTATTTTTTTTATTGGATATCATGACAGCGCTGGCGGCCGGGATATGGCTTAGTGCCCTGACCATTCGCTATCGGGATTTCATTCACGTAATACCGTTCCTTGTACAGTTTGGGCTGTATGCCACTCCGGTCGGTTACCCGGTATCCCTGATTCCTGCAAAGTACCAGTTCATCTACCATCTCAATCCTGTAGCCGGAATCGTGGAAGGATTCCGGTTTTCACTGATAGGTACGGATGCCCTCACACCTTACTCATTCCTGTCGTTCAGTGTCGCATTGATTCTATTTATGACCGGATTAATATATTTTAAAAAGGTTGAACAGGTAATGGCAGATCTGGTATGATTCCCTGAGGTAAATCGAATTAATGGTCGGTTTAGAGTACAGGGAATACTATATTTGGAAAGTGTAAAACAAAAGAATATTTATATACTACTGACATGTCCGATATAGCAATTAAAGCGGAAGGACTAGGGAAAAAATATAAAATCGGAGTACACCACGCTACGGATGTCAGGTTTGCTTTTAAGCATTTTATCGACCGGCTAAATCCGGCTATGTTTAACGAATACAATAAAGTAAAGAATAACGATTTCTGGGCACTCAGGGATACAAGTTTTGAAGTAAACAAGGGTGAAGCGATTGGAATTATCGGTCCAAACGGGGCCGGGAAAAGTACGTTGCTTAAGATCCTGAGCCGCATCACCTTTCCCTCTACCGGAAGATTCTTTATTGATGGGAAAGTAGCTTCCCTGCTGGAGGTTGGAACAGGTTTTCATATGGAACTGACCGGTAGGGAAAACATTTTCCTGAATGGCACAATCCTCGGGATGAAACGCAGTGAGATTCGGAAAAAGTTCGATGAAATCGTTGATTTTTCAGGAGTTGAAAAATTCATTGATACACCGGTCAAACATTACAGCAGCGGCATGCATGTGAGGCTTGCATTCAGTGTCGCAGCCCATCTGGATTCGGAAATTTTGATAATTGACGAGGTACTAGCCGTAGGAGATGCAGAATTCCAGAAAAAATGCCTCGGCAAAATGGAAGATGTTACAGGACAGGGTAGAACAGTTTTATTTGTGAGTCATAATATGGGTGCCGTTAAAAGCCTGTGTTCGCGCGGACTGATCCTGAACAAAGGCAATGTAGTGCTGAATGATGATATCGAGCATGTCATCAACCAGTATATTCAGAAAATCATTTATAAAGATTCCTACTCGCGAAGCGGCAACGGGAAAGTTAAATTGATCTCTCTCAGAATGCTTAATGCCGTGAACAACGAAGTAAATACCCTGAATACCTTCGATCCGGTTATTTTTGAAATGCATTACCGGATATATGAAAATATAAAACAGGTATCTATTGCCCTGAGTTTTAATAACATCAATAATACCCGGATAACAAGTTTATGGAGCCAGTATATTGACCAGACTTTTGATCTTAAAGAAGGGGAATGCAGGTTCAGGTTCGAAATTCCAAGGTTAAAGCTTATCCCGGGAATTTACGAGATATTCCTCTTTATTGAATCGAGGGGCACTATACTTGAAAAAATCGATAATGTGATGCAAGTGGTGATTGGAACAAATAGCGATCATGACTATGTTCAGATACCTACGATAGAACAGGGATTGTACAATGAGGAATTTACTGTTGATGTGAAGTCTGAACGTACCTGAAATATTCGGTATTGCACAATCTCTTATATTCTTTATGGGGATAATTACTTTAATAACAGGACCTGGGACACATGCTCACCTGATCATTCACGAGCTAAATGAATCAAAAAAGGAATTTCAGGTTGCTGAATACTGGCCTTATCCAAAAATAACAAGGTATGACAAAGGCGGGATTAAATGGGAACGGAAATTCATCGTGTTTAATTTACTTAACCATTTACTTTGGGGAATTTTTAACAAACTTAATCTTACAACAGGGTATAAGAGACACCTTGATATCCTTTTCCCGCTTTATTATATAACCGTTTCGCTTTACTTGAAAAATACCGATTTTCTAATCGCATGGCCTCAGGTAAGCCTGATCTCCATAAGCAAAGTCAAGAAAAAAGGGGGGATCGTCCACCTGGAATATCCTTTGATTCATATCGATGAGTATATGAACATAATGATGGCAGAATATAAAAAATTGCGCATACCTGTTAAACATACATCCAATCTATTCAGTCCTTATATGGTTAACAGGATAAAAAAAGAAATAACCTTATCAGACAGGGTTACGGTTCTTTCAACCTATGCCCGAGGCACTTTCATAAAACATGGATTTGATAATAATAAAATCAACCTGCGGAAAATAAAACCTGATGGACCCTTTATTAAAAAACAGGAGAGAACAGTTCCATCTTCATTTAACATTTTATATGCGGGCAGGCTGGATATTCTTAAGGGCACTCATTACCTGCTTCAGGCTTTCTTTGAATTAAATATTCCTGATACGGAACTTTGGCTTGCCGGAAATATCAGTAAAGAACTCGATCCTTTCATAAAAAAATACTCAAAAGAAAAAATCCGGTTTCTCGGATATCTTAGTAAAGAAAAACTTTTTGAAACATATTCCATGGCTTCTGTTTTCATATTACCCTCACTTCAGGAATCCTTTGGTATGGTTATCACGGAAGCCCTTCATTCAGGGGTTCCCGTGATTGCGTCCAGGAACTCGGGCGGTCCCGATCTTATTCAGCATGGCAAAAACGGTTTTCTCTATGATCCTATGGATCATGATTCTCTTAAAAATTATTTACTTGCATTATACCATAACAGATCATTGCTTTCAGAAATGTCCGATAATGCATTAATGCTTTGCAGGGATTCGACAATATAACCGAATATAATATCAGTATGAAAATATTGAATCATATTTATTCATTTTTTGGTAAACCGCCCGAATTCAGGTGCCGGTCCCGGTACGCATGGTTCCTCAATTTGCATTTTTCAGTTATTCACCAAAGGGATATTAAAGGCAAAACTCCCCGGTGGATTTATCTGGTTTGCTGAAAATAAATTCGATCAAATGTCGGAAAGACACGATCTTGAAAAATACTTCCGGCTAGCGAAAATTTTAAAAATTACATAAACAGGAATTAGTTCTAATGGACTTTAGTATTTTAATAGTAACCTTTAACTCTGAACAAGTAATCCTGGATTGCATAAATTCCATACTTGCAACATCGAAGGGTCTCAAAGTGGAGATCATAGTTATTGATAATTGTTCGGTTGATAATACACTGGCTTTACTTCATGCCAATTTTCCGAAAAAGATTATTCTCATCGAAAATGCATCAAATGAAGGTTATGCAGCAGCCACGAACATGGGCTTCCGGAGATGTCAGGGCCGTTATGTTATGTGCCTGAATCCGGACACTGTTATACATCCCGATACCCTGAAAAACCTGAAAAGTTTCATGGATCAAAACCTGGAAATTGGGCTTACCATATGCGTTGACAAGGATGATAAAGGGGACATCTCCCTGCCATATCATAAATTTTCCTATATAGAACCTTTACAAACCTACCGCTTCGTTCGGAGTAAACTGGCAAAACGGAATAACACAGAAAAAACAAACAAAATTTATCTTGAAGTCGACTGGATATGGGGAACCGGTTTAGTGGTCCGCAAGGAACTCCTGTGTCGGGATGCATTATATTCCACAGACAATTTTCTTTTTTGGGAGGAGTATTATTTATGCAAGGAAATTCGAGCCTCAGGGCATAAGATCTCCATATTGACTTCTGCTACCATCAGGCATATAGGGGGCCATAGCTATAAACATGATCTCGATAATCTTAATATTGCCAGGCGACTGAGCATTGGACTGGAATACAGGATCAGGAGAATGGAAAAGGGAATTTTTAATGCTTATCTTACCAATATAATAGGCATTATTGATTTCCTGCCTCTCTATCTTATATTTTCCGTCAAATTATTGTTTACATATAACGAAGAACTATACTTTACTGTAGCGAATTATAAAGCCCAATTGGCAGGTCATGCACACTCTTTGATAGGAGGAGAGAAATATGCAGTACATATCAATGAAAAAGCCAGGAAAGTGTTAAACAGAAATTCCAGAGTTTCCCTTAAACCTTTCGAAGACTTGAATAAGACGGTTAATCAATGCATGGCAGAAGGCGAGAAGCAATACCGATAAAAAGAAACAGTTTATGGCAATATCCTTTTCAGCTTAAATAAATAACAATGCGTTCTGGTTCAAAATCAGATATTACTCTCTTCTTGCATGGAAGGCCAAAGGCTCACGATATGCATCAAAAAATGGCGGCCATGGTTTCATCATACAGCATGGTAGTTGATCCTGTAATTCGATGGCAGGATAAAAACCTTTTTCTTCCTATTCGTATTATAGCATGGATATTGAATGCCCTTTATTTTACTTTTTTGAAAAAGGAACAAATAATATTCATTGAAGGAATACATATAACGGGTATCCTTATTCGCTTTTTTTCATTTAACCGTAAAAAGGTTATATCATTGGTAGCTGACCAGACTTTATATTTTATTTATTCTGATTACTTCAAATCCTATACAAAAAAGCTATTACTTTTTACTTTGAAGAATTTTCATGCAATTATTTTTATAGGCAAAATGGGTCAGGAAATTTTCTATTTATTGCCTCTCAATTTGCGTCCACCGAATACTACCACCTTTGCAGGTGTACCGGCTCAACGTCAAAAATTGCTGGAATCGATATCTCCCGATCTAAATGCTCATAAAATTCTATTGATTGCAGCAGGATGGCATGGATGGCGTTTTTGGTATAAGGGACTGGATTTGATGATAAAAGCATTTAATATTGCAGCCGATTGGGATGAGACTCTTACTTTTACTATTATCGGTTACTGGCCGGAGGAAATACAGAATTCAGTATGTCAGGGAATTATTCATTCAAACAGAATTGAATTTATTGGAAGAACGGAAGATCTCTCCAATTCTTTAATGTCAAGTAGTTTATATCTTCATTGTGCCCGGGGAGATGCCTTCCCTGTTGCCGTATTGGAATCAATGACAGCAGGTTTGCCGGCATTGATAAGTGAGTGGACAGGTTCAAGAGAATTTATCGGGAATATAGACAAGAATTTTATCACTCCCCTGAATGAAAATGAAATTGCAGATAAAATTAATTGGTACATGAACCTCCCAATTGAACAAAAAATGATTCTATCAGATAAATTCAGGAAATATGCCCTTAATTATACTGAAGAAAATTCATTGAATGATTTCAATGTTGCATTTACCAGGTTGCTGGGGAACATGAATAAAGTTGTTGCCTGAAGGAATAATTGACCGGATATTTTGTCGAATAAATGAATACCAAACCCAGGTTACTGATTTTCTATCCATCCAATAAACGATCAGT
>JBJKSY010000085.1:0-3005 GCA_046703645.1 Cyclobacteriaceae bacterium | reverse complement strand
GGGGCAAGGGTCATGAAGGTTACCCCGAAGATGGTATCGACACGTGTGGTAAATACCTCCAGTTCCAGGTCGTTACCGGCAACTTTGAAATTCACTGAACAACCATACGATTTTCCGATCCAGTTTCGCTGCATTTCCTTAAGAGGTTCCGGCCAGTCTATTTTGTCAAGGTCTTTTAAAAGACGTTCGGCATAGGCGGTGATCCGCATACTCCACTGACGCATGGTTTTCCTTATAACGGGATGTCCTCCTCGCACGGAAAGACCGTCCCTTACTTCATCATTGGCCAGGACAGTTCCCAGGTCGGGGCACCAGTTAACAATGGTATCGGCCAGGTAGGCAAGCCTGTAATGAAGAAGGAATAGCATCTTTTCCTGTTCGCTCATTTTAAGCCAATCGCCGGCACTGATAATCGTGGTATCCTCATCGCATGCTGCAGATATATTACTGTTGCCTGAAGATTCAAGAATCTTTATTAGTGAAGAGACCGGTTCGGCCCTGTCAACTTTAACATTATACCAGCTTTGAAAAAGTTCAAGGAAAATCCATTGTGTCCAGCGATAATAATCCGGTGCACAAGTCTGAACTTCCCTTGACCAATCATAGCTGAACCCGATATTTTTTAATTGTTCTTTATATCTTTTAATATTCCGTTCAGTAGTTACGGCAGGATGCTGGCCGGTCTGGATCGCATATTGTTCAGCCGGAAGCCCGAAAGCATCAAAGCCCATCGGATGAAGCACATTAAAACCTTTCATCATTTTATACCGGGCGACGATATCGGTCGCTATATAACCCAGGGGATGACCGACGTGTAATCCGGCCCCGGAAGGATAAGGAAACATGTCAAGGGCATAAAATTTGGGCTTCCCCTGAATAATTTCTGTTTCATACACAGAATGTTCGGCCCAGTATTTCTGCCATTTACTTTCAATTTCCTTAAAATTATAATCTTCCATTTTGTATTCGAGGTATTATGGGAAGCAAAAATAACCGTTTTACCGGTGGAATTTTGATCTGTACCAACAGAATATCCTATAATTGAATCTAATAAACCGGAATAAATGAATCTTTAACTCCTGCAGCGACAATTTCAACTGGCATATTAAATCAAACTGGTTTTTACGAAAACGTGCTGTCCATTGTTTCTTTGATTTGCATATCTTTAATGTATCCAGATTGTCTAGTTTTGTGTCATGACAAGGAATATCGTTCGTGTGTTGATAATGTCTATGGATTTCAGATCCGGAAAGCATACATGGATTATTATTGCTTTGTTCTTTTGGCTCTTGCTCTTAGCCTGCACCAAACAACAGGATTATGTAGATTTCAATAACCAGGAACTTATACGACTTCTTTCGGGCGACAGCACAAAGGAATGGGTGAGGGTCGCAGAATATAAAAACGGTAATGAAGTCAATACCGATCCCTGCAGCCTCAGGCTTTTATATCAGTTTCAAAACCCGGGAGGTACAACCGACAGTCTTCCTCTCGCAATTTATAATAATCCCCGGGCCTGTAATCAGGTTGATACTTTAATTACATCCGGGATCTGGTTAATAAAAGGAACCATTACCAATGCCAATGAAGAGGACAGCATTGTTATGATCTTTGGAAATACGGTTCAGACATTCGGGATCAGTAATATAACGTCCAACAGCCTGAAACTGGTTTCTGTTCAGAATAACGATCACATAGAAAATGATCTTGAGTGGTTTAGCCCGTAACCGGGTCCGTTTTCATTTTTTCAAGTAAAAGATCGCGGACTTTGACCATTCCTGTAGTTGCTTTTTCTTCGACCGGATAAAAATATTTTCTTGACAGGGTTGAAGGTATAACAGGGTCCACGGCAAAAACAGGAACATCGCGGGGTACATAATCTACGATACCGGCTGCCGGGTACACCACCAGGGATGTTCCAACGATTAAAAAAATATCTGCGGAAGCAGCTTCATGAATGGCCGTATCCATCAGGGGAACCGGTTCTCCGAACCAGACGATATGGGGTCTGAGCTGAAACCCCTTTTCGCATTTATCCCCAAGGTTCAATTCCCAGCCATTAATATCATAGATAAGGGATTCATCACCTGTGCTTCTTGCCTTGAACAATTCACCGTGCAGGTGAATGATATGGGATGACCCGGCGCTTTCATGAAGGTTATCGACATTCTGAGTAATGATCACAACCCGGAAATGCTTCTCGAGTTCAGCCAGAATAAGATGTGCCTGATTCGGTTTGACTTGCATGGCATTCTTTCTACGCTGGTTGTAGAATTCCAATACCCTGGAAGGATTTTTATACCAGCCTTCGATGGAGGCAACTTCCCGGATATCAAAACCTTCCCATAAGCCTCCTGAATCCCTGAATGTACTGAGGCCGCTTTCGGAACTTATTCCGGAACCGGATAGGACAACCAGTTTTTTCAATTCAATTATTTTTTCTTTCTCTTGAAACGGGATTTCTTTTCAGGGGCCTTTTCTGATAATGACAGGCACTCTTCATAAGTAAGAGAAACCGGGTCCTTATCTTTCGGAATCTTTATATTTTTTGATCCGTGTTTTATATATGGTCCCCAGCGGCCATTGAGGATTTTCAGGTTACCGTCCTGTTCAAATTCCTTGATCAATTTCTCCGAATCGGCTTTGGATTTTTCCTCAATCAATTCAATTGCACGTTTTTCTGAAATATGCAATGGATCCTCATCCCTGATCGAAATGTATTTATTGTCATATTTTATGTAAGGGCCAAAGCGTCCTATTCCTGCAGAAATCTTTATTCCATTGAAGGAGCCGACATCCCTGGGTAACTTGAAAAGCGATAAGGCTTCTTCAAGTGTAATGGTATCAAGGTATTGACCTTTCAGGAGACTGGCAAATTTTGGCTTGGTATCCCCATTGCCTTCGCCAAGCTGAACGATAGGGCCGAACCTCGCCAGTCGGGCGAATACTTTTTGTCCGCTCACCGGATCCAGTCCCAGTTCCCGCACGGAACCAATCGAGGCACG
>JBJKSY010000084.1:0-5434 GCA_046703645.1 Cyclobacteriaceae bacterium | reverse complement strand
TACTTTTTGTACCTGGTAATATCAGAATATATAGACCGGATCGAAAGATCCGGTTTTTTTATGGTTGAATAAACGGGCAAAAAATTATTCCACTTTGGTCCATGAAATTTCATCCACTTTCTGTTTGCTGATCATTGGCATTTTTTCCATGTATTTGACTTCGATCATGGGGCATCCGAAATCTTCAGTGACGATACCCTTCATCCGGTAAAAGCCGTTTCCCCGGAAGGGGTATCTCAGCGTGGAGTCGGGGAAATGGGTTGTGTCAAAAAAACTACCTTCCTTATCGATAAAAGTGCCGAAATGCATGGGCTTCAGGTCGATGGTCTGCGTGTATTTAATGGTAGCCAGGTACCCGGTAATGGTGATCATTTTACGAACCTGCCTGAAGAGTTCATCTGCTTTTGCTTCGTTTTTCTGATCAGCAGCAAGAAGGTCAAAAGGGTTGCATAGGGGAAAACCGAGTAATTCGATCTCATCATATGCATCTTCCAGCGGATCTTTTTCAAGCCGGGGAAGGTCAAATTTCCTGATCTCAAGATTAAAGAGGTCTTTTTCCGGCGAGGGGTTCTTCGTTTTGCCGAAAAAGAAATGAGCTTCCCAAAGGAGTTCTCTCTTGCTTTTACCTGTAAACCGGAAGGCTCCTGTGCGTATAAGGATGCAGATCTGTTCCAGGCTGACAGATATCCGTTGCAGGAAATCGTTCAGGCCCTGGAAGTTCCCGTTCCTGTTTCTTTCATCCGGGATATACTGGGCCAGCTTTGTTTCAAGGCCTTTCAGGTGGATCAAGCCGACGAAAATCGACTTTCCTGACAGGGAGGTAAGATAATTGCCCCGGTTCACACATGGGGCTTCGATCAGGGCCCCGTTCATCCTGGCTTCATGGAAATAGAATTCTGTCCGGTAAAATCCCCCGAAATTATTGATCACGCCTACCATGAATTCCAGGGGGTAGTAGGTTTTCAGGAACAGGCTCTGATAGCTCTCAACCGCATAGCTGGCAGAATGGGCTTTCGAGAAGGAATATCCTGAAAAACTTTCTATTTGCCTCCATACTTCACCCGTGATTTCTTCCGTATGCCCTGCTTTCCGGCAATTGCTGAAGAATTTATCCTTCACCTTCGTGAATTCTTTCCTTGACCTGTATTTCCCCGACATCGCTCTTCTGAGCACGTCAGCCTCGGCCAGGTCCAGCCCTGCAAAATGATGAGCCACCTTTATCACGTCTTCCTGGTAAACCATGATCCCATAAGTCTCTTCCATCAGCTTTTTCATGAGCGGGTGTATGTAGGTGAATTTACCCGGGTTCAGGTGACGCTGAATATATTCTCTCATCATGCCCGACCTCGCCACGCCGGGCCGGATAATGGAACTTGCAGCAACGAGGGTCAGATAATTGTCGCATTTCAATTTTTGCAATAACAACCGCATGGCCGGCGATTCAATATAAAAACACCCCATTGCCTTCCCCCGGCGCAACAACCCGTTCAGCTTAGGGTCTTCTTTGAATGTTCTAAAACGGCTGATATCCACATCCTCATTGCGGTTCTGACGGATGATGGCAATAGTATCACGGATATGACCCAGGCCGCGCTGACTGAGAATATCGAATTTATAGATACCGATGTCTTCGGCGGAGATCATATCAAAATGGGTAACGGGAAATCCCTTGGGAGGGAGGTCCAGGGCCGAATAGGCAGTGATCGGAAGTTCGGTGATCAATACGCCTCCGGCATGAATGGAAAGGTTCTGCGGCATATCATGCAGCCGGTTTGCATAGCGGAAAATAAGACGGGTGATATCGTCCCTTCCCTGGTTTTCGAGGGGATACCTGACAAGCGAATCGATCTCATGTTTGGGGAGACCAAACACTTTGCCCAGCTCCCGGATAATAGATCTTCCCTGGAAGGTCACATAGGTGGCGAGCAGGGCGGCATGCCCCCGGTACTTGTTAAGCAGGTATTCGGTCACGTGATCCCTTTCGTTCCAGGAAAAGTCTATATCGAAGTCAGGAGGAGAGCTCCGGTAGGGATTCAGGAACCTTTCAAAATAAAGATCGAGTTCAATGGGATCCACTTCGGTGATGCCCAGGCAGTAGGCGACCATGCTGTTCGCTCCGCTTCCGCGGCCTACATGAGCGAAATTCCGCTGCCTGGCAAATTCCACTACATCCAGGGCGATAAGAAAGTAGGCTTCAAAATTACGGGCGGCAATTACGTCAAGCTC
Organism: Cyclobacteriaceae bacterium; assembly: GCA_046703645.1. Taxonomy (GTDB): domain Bacteria; phylum Bacteroidota; class Bacteroidia; order Cytophagales; family Cyclobacteriaceae; genus DATDPY01. The sequence goes on along the minus strand of JBJKSY010000084.1, from coordinate 3,208 downwards.
CCGCAGAAGCCGTTCCATGGCATAGGCATTGTATATCCGGTATCGCCGCTGGAAACCTTCCAGGGCCTTTTTACGGAGTATGTAATGATCCTTGCCCTGTACACCAAAGAAACTCTTTTTATTTTTTGGCGTTCCTAATTCAAACCGGATGGAACAAGTTTCCAGCAATTGCTGGCTGTTTGCAATAATTTCGGGATATTGCCAGTAATTTTTTAAAAGATCGGGTCCCGGTGACATCACTTCATCCTCCCTTGCCTGGCAGTCCGCCGGCAGCTTACTCAGCAGGGTATTTTTATCAATGGCCCTCAGTAAACGATGTACATTGTGGCTGATTTTGTCCGTAAATGTTACCGGTTGCCAGATGACCATTTTATGAGTGAAGGCTTCCAGGTCCATGGAAACAATAAGCCGGGTTTCATGTGGCTTCACTCCGATAAATTCATTTTCCCTGAGCATGGAAGGATGCCAGGTTCCCAGGCTGTATATGACGTAGGCATTGGAAAACGCCGGGGCCTTTTCCCCGGGAAAAGTGTTATTCAGGTTGTGACCTGTCAGGTGATCGTTGATTTCAAGAAATCCCTCATTATTCATGGCAATTGCAATGTAGAGGAGCCGGTCTCCTGCACGGAATTCAATACCCGGAACGAATTCCAGATCATATTCTTCCGTATGATCCCTGCAGACCCTGAGCATCTCTATCCAGGCAGAAGTATTATTGATATCACTCAAAACCAGTTTATGTACCTGATTCTTCCGGGGCTCATTGAATAGCGCTTCGGGTGACATCGTCCCATACTTGAAACTGAAATAGGTGTGACAATTAAGATACATAATACTAAAATAATTAGTATTAATGAAATTCAACACCCATTATGCTAAATAAATTAGTTATTTTAGTGATGAAATTTCCGGACTGAGTTTTTAAAAGATAATTACCGGGAGAAGATTTGCGGACTAAATTTTAAAAGAAACATAACAATTATATTAGCATATCGGTTTTTAACCTGTCGATTAAATCATAATAAATAATGCCGGTATCCACCCAGTCGATCAACGAAATCAGAAAGTATTGCAATAGCCTGACGAAATATTCCCGTCGTAAAACCCGGGTGGTAACGATCGGTGATATTCCCATGGGAGGGGATTATCCTATCCGCATTCAATCCATGACAACAGTCGATACCATGGATACGTCCGGTACGGTAGAGCAATCGATTCGCATGATCAAAGCAGGAAGCGAGTATGTGAGGATCACGGCACCATCCCTGAACGAAGCTCAGAACCTGGCAAATATTAAGACGGAGCTCAACAAAAGAGGTTATAAGGTTCCCTTAATAGCCGATATTCATTTTACACCTAATGCTGCCGAACTGGCCGCAAGACTGGTGGAAAAAGTCAGGGTAAATCCCGGCAATTATGCCGATAAAAAGAAGTTCGAGAACATTCATTATACAAAGGAAACCTACGAAGCTGAGCTCAGCAGGATCCGTGAAAGGTTTACTCCTCTTGTGAAGATATGTAAGGAATACGGAACCGCTATGAGGATCGGGACCAATCACGGTTCCCTGTCGGACAGGATCATGAGCCGTTATGGGGATACTCCATTGGGAATGGTTGAATCTGCCCTCGAGTTTCTTCGTATTTGTGAAGATCTCAATTATTATAATATTGTGCTTTCCATGAAAGCCAGCAACCCCCAGGTAATGATCCAGGCATACAGGTTATTGGTCAACCGTCTGGATGAAGAAGGCCTTCAGCCATATCCTTTACACCTGGGAGTGACCGAAGCCGGAGAAGGTGAAGATGGCAGGATCAAATCGGCTATCGGAATAGGGACATTGCTGGAGGATGGGCTCGGAGATACAGTCCGCGTATCCCTGACTGAAGAGCCTGAAGAAGAAACCCCTGTTGCAAGAATTCTCGTCGACAGGTATTCCGGCAGGTCGGAGCATGATTATATTCCTGAAGTAACTGGAGAACTGCCATATGATCCTTTTTCATATAAAAAACGGATTACCCATGATGTTTTAAACATCGGAGGAAGAAATGTTCCCAGGGTGATTGCAGATTTCAGCAGGCTAAATAAAATCGATTACAAGGATCTGGGTTCTGTGGGACATAACTATTTATCAGAGACAGATAAGTTCGTGATGAGTGATACGGGTGTTGACTATATATATTCCGGTGAGCATTCCATTGATTTCATGTTGCCGGCAGGCGTAGGTCAATTGCTTGATTTTAATACCTGGAAAAGACAATCCGATACGGAAAATAAATTCCCGGTTTTCACAGTCACAGAATATCTTGAGTCTTTCCGGAAACATTTATCAGCGAATTTTATAAAGTTGAAACCGGGTGACTGGAACGAATCGTTATCCGCCAAAGTAAAATCAGATAATACCGTTACATTTATCCTGGAGACAAATAACAAACACGGTTATGCTGAGCAACGAAGGTTCTTTATTTACCTGCTGGATGCCGGGATAGGGAACCCTGTTGTCATTGCACGGTATTATGAGAATACAGGACGGGAAGAAAGGACGCTTTTTTCATCAACGGATATCGGCGGATTGCTTGCCGATGGATTTGGCGATGGGATTTTACTGTTTTCGGGGAAGAATAATTCAGATCGTTCTCTTCAGTTAAATGAACTGAAAGACCTGAATAAGCTGGCCTTTGGGATTCTCCAGGCTTCAAGAATGCGGATTACGCGTACGGAATATATATCCTGCCCTTCCTGTGGAAGGACCCTTTTCGATCTACAGGTAACTACTTCCGTAATCCGGAACAGGACCGATCACCTGAAAGGCGTGAAGATCGCCATTATGGGATGTATTGTAAACGGCCCCGGGGAAATGGCTGATGCAGATTATGGCTACGTCGGATCGGGAAAGGGAAAGATCAGTCTTTACCGTGGTAAGCAAGTCGTAAAAAGGAATGTACCCGCCGAACATGCCGTGGATGAGCTCATCAATTTAATTCGTGATGACGGGCGGTGGACAGAGCCTGCCTGAACAGTTAATAATTATGGAAAATCGAAAATCAAACTGGCAGAATTACTTTGCTTTCGGAGAGGTCGCCCGCTACTTTTTCAGAAGGAAAAATGAAGGTGTAAAGCCCAATTTTAATTTAAAGGTTATGCATGGGATAAATCGGCTGAGCATAATCATATTCCTTGCGGCTATTATTTTCCTGGTTATAAGAAATC
>JBJKSY010000083.1:0-3729 GCA_046703645.1 Cyclobacteriaceae bacterium | reverse complement strand
AAATTCATTTTCCTTTCAATTATATTTCTTGTTGTGAATCTTTAAATTTTAACTGATTTACAGGGTAGGACAGATGCTTATACAACCCGGTGAGATATTGTCAGGGATTAATTCTCCCGAAGATCTTAAAAAACTCGACCAAGCCCAGCTCATTCAACTTTGTTCTGAATTACGGCAATTTATCATTGATCAGGTTTCTGTTTATGGAGGTCATTTCGGGGCCAGCCTCGGGGTCGTTGAGATGACGGTGGCGCTCCATTATGTATTTGATACTCCCCATGACATGCTTGTCTGGGATGTAGGTCATCAGGCCTACGGGCATAAGATTCTTACAGGAAGAAGAGATGTATTTCATACAAACCGGACCTATAAGGGGATTTCAGGATTCCCCAAACGCAGCGAAAGTGAATATGACGCATTCGGAGTAGGGCACTCTTCCACATCAATTTCTGCAGCCCTGGGAATGGCGGTTGCCTCCCAGGCCATGCATGATGATAAAAGAAATCATATTGCAGTCATCGGTGATGGGGCCCTTACAGGAGGCATGGCCTTTGAAGCGCTCAATCATGCAGGGGTATCTACGGCCAACCTGCTTATTGTTTTAAATGACAACTGCATGTCCATTGATCCCAATGTCGGCGCCCTCAAGGATTACCTGACCGATATTACGACTTCCCATACTTATAACAAGATTAAGGATGAGGTCTGGACACTGCTTGGCAAAATTTCCAAATTCGGTAAAAGTACAAGGGAAATAATTTCCAACGTTGAAAGCAGCATTAAGGCTTTCCTTCTGAACCATAGTAATTTTTTTGAATCGTTGAATATCCGTTATTTCGGCCCTGTTGACGGCCATGATGTGGATCACCTCGTACATATTTTACGTGATCTGAAAGATATTCCGGGACCAAAAATTTTACATTGTGTAACCACTAAAGGAAAGGGGTTTCCGGAAGCCGAAAAGTTCCAGACCCGTTGGCATGCCCCGGGAACATTCGATAAGATTACCGGGGAAATTTATCATAAGGAATACGATAAACCCCAGCCTCCCAAATTCCAGGATGTCTTTGGAAATACGCTTCTTGAACTTGCAAGGGCGAATGAAAAAATAATGGGAATAACTCCCGCCATGCCTACCGGTTCGTCCCTGAACGTAATGATGAAGGAAATGCCCGACAGGGCGTTTGATGTAGGAATCGCCGAGCAGCATGCCGTCACTTTTTCAGCAGGGCTTGCCGCCTCGGGGATGATACCCTACTGTAACATATACAGCACTTTTATGCAACGGGCTTATGACCAGGTGATTCATGATGTTTGTATACAGGATCTTAAGGTGATCTTTTGCCTGGATCGTGCCGGGCTTGTCGGCGCCGACGGTCCCACTCATCATGGTGCTTATGATATCGCTTACCTGAGGGCTATTCCAAACCTGATCGTATCAGCGCCCATGGATGAGCTGGAATTAAGGAACCTGATGTATACTGCCCAACTGGATACCGTCAGGCATCCTTTCAGTATCAGGTACCCGAGGGGAAAGGGATATCACCCCGATTGGCAATTACCAATGGAAGAAATTGAAATCGGCAAAGGCAGGATATTACGTGAAGGAAAAGAGCTGGCTATTCTGACACTGGGTCCTGTTGGAAATTATGCCATTGAGGCCTGTGAAAAACTTTCAGTTTCAGGAATTCATGCAGCACATTATGATCTCCGGTTCGTGAAACCTCTCGATGAAGAAATGCTTTTTGCCGTTTTTGAGAATTTTGATAAAATAATAACCGTGGAAGACGGTTGCCTTCAGGGTGGCTTCGGCAGCACAATTCTGGAATTCATGGCCGATCATGGATATCATGCCCAAATAAAACGATTGGGAATTCCTGACAGGGTTATTGAACAGGGGGAGCCGGAAATGCTTTACAGGGAATGCGGAATCGATACGGAAGGTATTGTTCAGGCTGCAATGGAAATCCTGGTACCTGCAGGATCCGATAAACCATGAATTCTGAAATTTTTTATCAGGAGGCAGGCTCAGGTCAACCGGTAGTTTTTATTCATGGATATTGCGAAACACATAAGATCTGGGATGCCTTCATTCCCAAATTAGTTCATTCTTTCAGAATTATTTCGCCCGACCTTCCGGGTTTCGGTAAAAGCCCGCTGCCGGATGGGATTTTTTCACTTGGAGATATTGCCTGTAATCTACATGATCTGCTGGTTGAAATACGGGCTGAAAACCCGATCCTGATCGGTCATAGCCTGGGTGGGTATATATCCCTGGCTTATGTTAAAAAATATCCGTCCGAGGTAAAGGGATTCGGGCTGTTCCATTCCAACGCCCTTGAAGATACCCCGGAGAAAAAAGAAAACAGGACAAAGCTCATCGGCTTAATTGACAAAAACGGCTCGATCCCTTTCATCCGGTCTTTTATTCCGTCACTATTTTATGAAAAAAGGAATGAGGAATTGTCTGAGATAATAGCCAGACTGACAGAAGAATCGGCAGCAACACCTGCCCCCAGCATTAAGGAATATGCACGCGCCATGCGCGACAGGGAAAATAATATTAAAATACTACAGGAATTCCCAAAGCCGGTTATGATGATCATCGGGGAAAATGATACTTCGGTTCCCTTGGATAGAAGCCTTGAACAGTCGAGGCTCATTCAGAGGCCTTATATTCTTCAACTTAAAGAAACAGCCCATATGGGCATGTTCGAAAGGCCGGTAGAAACATTTAATTTTCTGTATAATTTTCTGAATGTATGCTGACCGTTAATTTGTCGAGGCGATAACGGTTTAACCAAAGACAGCCTTAATCTTTAATATAAATTTTTAATCCTTATCCGGATTGCATGGCCGGCAGAATTTTCCTTTCGAACCCCAGCCCGGCAAATGGATGGAAGGTGCCTGGCACTTTTAAAACGCCTGCTGTTCTTCGGCATTCCTGAAATTAAGTAAAAAAAAGAGGCTGCCTTTTCGAGACAGCCTCATTATTAGAGAAGATTTATTTCTACTGGGCAGGTTCCTGTACCAGAATGTCGATATTGATATAATCTCCCTGGTTATAGGTACCGCTGATCTGTGAAACATAGATCAGGCCTTTCTTGCTTCCGCCTGTTTTTGAAGGATCGGTAGCGAAGGCAATTACCTGGCCTTGTGCCAATCCGGTGATTATTCCGGCATTTGTGGTAGCAGTGCCTGCAGCATATGCGGCATCGATATCTGCATAGGTTACCAGTTCATTGAACTGGCTGGAGGTCAGGGTCGTGGTTTTGAATGTGATATCGTTAAGTGTACCCCATCCGGCAACCTGTGATTTGAGAGTAGCATCGGACAAATTTGAATAGGCTAATGGTGATGCTAAACTAGAATGATCAGAAGCACCATAATAATATCCAAAGTCTATATCCTTTGACAGAGGATCGCTGGTATTATTTACGCTATCCGGTGAATATACAGCACCGGTATTTGTTGAGAAGAAGGATTTTGCCGATTTGTCTCCTAATGGCGCATAAAGAAGTATGGCTGAATAACTTCTTGCCGTCGGTGAATTGGTTGTTATTGTGAAAGTTGCGGAAGCGCCATTGGTACCGGTTTCAACTAATGTAAAGGTGAAAGTTACGGTCTTACCAACCTCAGCGGTATCAAGGATATATCTAAAATTGTATCCTGCTGAATCACCAACACTGGAAGTAACGGATGCATACCAGGTTGCAGCGTCCGTCCCTA
>JBJKSY010000082.1:0-4911 GCA_046703645.1 Cyclobacteriaceae bacterium | reverse complement strand
CGTCAATATAATCAATCTGGTTGGCGGTTTTCTTATAATAACTTTCGAGGGAAGCTTCCCATCGGTTGTTCCCGAAATTTCTGAACAGGCCCAATGCCACCTGGTCGGCAATTTCAGGTTTGATATTGTTGGTGCTTGGAGTCCATAAAACCAGCGGGTTGGAGGCGGTAGTATTGGATATCAGGTGAACATATTGAGCCATTCGGTTATAGCTTGCCTTCAGGGAGGTATTGCTATTTAACTGGTATCTGACGGAAGCGCGGGGCTCGGGGTTTATGTACCGCTGGATAGTCTTAAAACGTGCGGCGGGTTCCGTGCCGACCAGCATCTTCCGGATTCCGGGAACAAGTGTTTTATAATAATAGACGGTTCCGGGGCCCAGATAATTAAACAATGATGCTCTTATACCGTATTGCAAAGCCCATTTGCTGCCGAAATTTTGTTCGTTACTGACATAGATGGCTGATTCAAGTGAATATTTATCTTCCAGGCTTATATCGGTTTTCTGACCGTTACTGATGCCTGCCGCCTTTGCCGGGAAATAATGGTAAAACTGAACTTCACCCCCGAAGCTGAATATATTGTTGGTGCCGTAAAAAAGTGAAAAATCAGGTTTTATACTATAAGTCTGAATCCGGGATTTCCACTGAAATTTATCGAGGTTCGTAGTACCGAATGCCAGGGAATAATCATAATCGGTAAAATAAGACATGAAATTCATGTAAAACTTGTCATTGAAAAGATGGTTCCATCGCAGTGTTGCAGTCTTGTTTCCCCAGTCAAATCCCTGTTTTCTGTCGAAGCGAAAAACATCCCTTCCAAGGTAAGAGGATAAATAAACCTGGTCTTTTCTATTGAAATTATAATTGGTTTTCATGGTAAGATCATAAAAATAAAGCGCAGCCCCGTTTCGAAGTACGTCGACGAAGGGTTTAAAAAGCAGATCTGCATACGATCTTCTGGCCGAGACGATGAATGAGGATTTATCTTTCACAATGGGTCCTTCGACGGTAAGCCGGCTGAAAATGGATCCGATACCGCCATAGACTGCAAAATGTTTATTATTGCCTTCTTTCATGCGGATATCAAGAATGGATGAGATCCTTCCACCATACTGCGCCGGGATCCCACCCTTATACAACTTAACATCCTTAACGGCATCAGGGTTAAAGACCGAGAAAAATCCCAATAAGTGTGAAGAGTTATATACCGGCGCGCCATCCAGCAGGATTAAATTCTGTCCGACGCTTCCTCCCCTTACGTTAAATCCGGATGCACCCTCTCCCACCGTGCTGACGCCGGGGAGGAGCAGGATGCTTTTCAAAACATCCGCCTCCCCCAGGAACGGCGGAATTTTCTGGATAGTACTGATATCAAGACGGTTGGTACTCATGGTAATGTCCGATACACGTTCCCTGGCATTTTCTCCCTGGACAACTACTTCTTTCAGCCGTTGTTCTTCAGGAATGAGCTCAATGTTAATAACCTGGTCCTTTTGCAGATCCAGTGTTTTCTCCTGGGTCGTGTATCCAAGATACCGGTATTCAAGATGGTAAATGCCGGGATTGACTGTCATGGAATAAAATCCATATACATTTGTCTGTGTGCCCGTTGAAAGTTCTTTTATATACAGTGTAGCGCCAAACAATCCCTCCCCGTTTGAAGAATCATGTACGGTTCCGCTGAGGGTAACCTTCTGCTGGCTGAATGAATTTATAAAAATGAACAGAAAGCTTGCGGTAAGAATAATTCTCAGAATAAATTTCATGAATTACAAATAAGAAATATTAACGTGATCAACGGTAAAAGTGTTTAACAAATCGTATTAAGGCTATATTAAATCGATGATTGATTTGATAATCTTACAGACCTGAAAATACTCTTTTATGTCACATAACTTTTCGCTTAGCTCCCACAATAAACGTGCATCGTCCTTGTTATAGGAAGCTTTGGATGATTTTTTAGGAACCTTTTTATCCCAGTACAATCCGCTTTTTCCTTTAACCTCATCGCTGGTGGCAAGGTATATTGATGTTTCGGCTCCTTCGCTTGGTTGAACACCTGCAAGCCGGCGTATTTTCCAGGCAATCCCATGCAATGAAACTGTATTCTTCAAACCAATATTAGTTTTTACCAGGCCTGGCTGTACACAATAAATGCTCGGCCTGGGTCCGGGTTTTCGTCTCTCAAATTCATAGGTGAAAAGAACATTCGCCAATTTGGACTGTGCATAGGACCGGAGTCCATGATATTTGGATGTCAGATTGATATCATTAAAATGCATTTTTGCCTGGAAGTGGGAATCGCTGCTGACATTGATGATACGCGGGTCTGCGGCTTTCATCAGCGCCGGCATTAACAGGTGCGGGACCATGAAATATGCAAGATGGTTCACCGCAAACACCGTTTCTATATTATCTTCAGTAAAGGTCAGTTTTGAGAACCAGGTTCCGGCATTGTTTACCAGCACGTCTATAACCGGATGCGAATTCACGATCTCCTGGCAACCGTTCCTGACCTGTTTCTGCGAGCTCAGATCCATTACAAAGCCTTCAATAAGATCACTTCCGGATTCCGCCTTTAGCTTGTCGATAGCCTGAACCGATTTCTCTGCTGTCCGATTGACAATAATCACCCTGGCGCCAAGCTTTGCCAGTTCAAGAGCAGTCTGGTAACCGATACCTGATCCACTTCCGGTTACAATGCATACTTTACCTTTCATATTCAAACCCATATAAAACCATGTGCGAATTTATCGGATTATTACAATATTGTCATTGATAAATACATGAATGATATTCACATTTTATGAAAGGTCGTTTTAAAGTTTCTTCCTGTCAATCCAAAACGGAAGGGTTTATTAAATTGCCCGCAAAAGGTCTTTTGGAATTTTCAAAATATCAGAAAGACGGTAGTCCCGGCCCCCTCCTCAGAAATCACCTGGATATTGCCTTTATGCAATTTCATGATCTGTCTTGAAAAACTTAATCCGATTCCGGAACCTTCTTTCTTGGTGGTAAAAAATGGCATAAAAATAAAATCACGGATATTAAAAGGTATTCCGCATCCATTGTCGGAGATTCCCAGTATGGTCCTATCGTCCTTAATGAATCCGGTCAGCCTGATCCCGGGTTCCTGGATATCTTTCAATGAATAAACCGAGTTCTTTATAAGGTTGATCAGCACCTGTTCTATCAGTTTTCGGTCGCCGTGTATCCGTAATTTTTCCGGCTCGACCGTAAAGCTGATATTGACATCCGGAGGAACCAATGAATTCCTGACCAGGTGAACGAGAGAGGCAAACAATTCATCCACACTTTCCTCCCTGATATCGGGACGCGCAATCTCAGAGATTGTTCTGAAATCTTCTATGAACCGTAATAAGCCATTACTCCTGTTATAAATTGCCTTTAATCCATCTTTTAATTCATTACTTGTTTCCAGATCAGTAATATTTTCCGAATTAGTTTCTAATTTTTTCCCCAGGCCGGAGGACACAAGTTTAATTGGGCTCAGTGAATTCACTATTTCATGATTTATCAGCTTCATAAGCTTTATCCAGGCTTCCGATTCATTTTCCTCAAGTTCATCCCCGATGTCTTCGATCGAAGCAAGATTTATTATGGTCTGATCCTGTATAAACCTGCTAAAACTGATAGAAAGAGGTATTTGCTGATTCCGGATATTAAGACGGTAAAGTTGCTTTTTCCCAGGTTCAAGATTCCGCAGAATGTCCGGAAGATCGGGAACAATGAATTTTAATCCTGAAAGGGTGGAAATAAATGGTGTTTTGAAAGCTTTCTGGGCCTTATCATTCAGTATCCTGATTTTTTCATTTTCATCCCATGCGATCAGGGCTGTATTTACATGCTTTACCACATGCTCGTAATACTGATGTTCGGTTTCTTTTTCCTGCTTCAATAACTTAAACTCATGGATGATCCGGTTAAATTCATCATATACGGGTCTGAAAGGAAATTTTTTAATCTTGTTGAATTCAATGGTATTGTCATGAAAACGAAATGATTGCAGAAAGACCAGCAGGTTCCTGTTGGTAATATTCACATATTGGATCAGGAGAAAAATCCCCATGATCCACATGATCACCAGGCCTATAGAAGTAAATGTGTATCCCGTGGTTTCCACTGCGGCAAAAAATAACGCCGAAGTTCCGGCAATCCAGAGTGCATAAATCAGAACAATAAGATTAAATCGGTCGGATTTCATATTTCTTTATTTTTTCATACAAGGTGGAGCGATTAATTCCAAGTTCGGTTGCGGCCCGCGTAAGATTGCCATCACATTTATCGATCGCCCGAACGATCAAAAGCTTTTCGTGCTGTTCAAGGTTAAGGGTTTCAGTCCGCATTCGTGAATCGGCTTTTGAACCCAGTTGAATATCACCTGCCGAAATTTCAGTTGATTCTGCCATGATAATGGTTTTTTCTACCTGGTGCTGTAACTCACGAATATTGCCGGGCCAGGAATAATGCTGCATCTTTTTTATGGCGGAATCATCAAAACGAATTCCCGTCCTGTTGTATTTCCCGGAAAACTGATCGGTGAAATTCCTGACTAACCCGGGGATATCTTCAGTCCGGTCACGCAAAGGTGGAATACTGATCTCCACTGTTTTGATTCTATAATAAAGATCGTCACGGAATAATTTCTGATGGATCAGTTCAGGAAGACGCGCATTGGTAGCTGTTATCAACCTGAAGTCCACCTGCCTGCTCCTGGTTTCCCCCAGCCTTGTAACTGTCTTTTGCTGAAGGGTGCTGAGGAGCTTTATCTGTAAATTGGAAGGCAGGTTTCCGATCTCGTCCAGAAACAGGGTCCCTCCGGATGCAATTTCTATTTTGCCGGGTTTATCATGACCGGCATCTGTAAATGCCCCCTTAATATAACCGA